>JAGNPP010000094.1 GCA_017989575.1 Chryseobacterium sp. | reverse complement strand
CGGAGAATCAAGCAAAAGAAGATTCTATAAAAATTGAACCTACAAAATCCGAAGCCGATGTTGCAGAATTGGTAGAATTTTCTCCTGAAAAAATGTCAGCTTACATTCAAAATAAAAACCCTGACACTTTATATGTGACCAATTTTTTCGCCACTTGGTGTGGACCTTGTATGCACGAGATTCCGTTTTTCCACAAAAAGATGGAAGAGTTGAAAGGTCAACCTGTGAAATTCACGTTCGTAAGTCTTGATAATAAGAATGTTTGGGCAACCGATGTCAGTGATTTTGCGGATGAATTTAACATCAGAAAAAACGTAACATTGCTTGATGGAAATCTTTTGAAACCTGATTTTTTCAAACAAAATTTCAAAACTTGGGACGGCGGAGCAATTCCTTTTACATTGATTAAAAAAGGTGATAAAGTGAATGAAACCTTGGGTTCTATGACGGAAGAAGCTTTGAATCAGAAACTTTCTCAGTTTTTATCTGCAAAATAATAAGTAACAATCAATGATAAAAAAATTAAACTAAAAGACAAATCTTGAAAAATAAATTCGGAGTTCTTTGCTTTTTTATCATTGTCGGAATCGTCATTTCGTTCACTATCAATTTGAATGTTGGTTATGCAAAACTTTCATTTTCAGATTTTTTCAATGAGTCTGCGGAACAATTTGAAATCGCAGGATTCAGAATCAATCGTGCTTTAGCAATGATTTTAGCTGGAATTGCAATTCCGACGAGTGGTTTTCTGTTGCAGGAATATTTCAAAAATCCTTTGGCTGGTCCGGATGTTTTGGGAATCACATCGGTCTCCAGTTTGTTTGTGGCGTTTTATATTTTCTTTTCGCAAAATGTTCTGATTCCTGATTTTTTGCAGAATAGTTTTATCAGTTTGTCATCGATTTTAGGAAGTGTCGTTTTGATGATGGTTTTGCTGTTGTTTTCAAATCGTTTTCGGGATAAAAGTTTCATCATTATTTTCGGATTTTTGATTTCGGCTTTGGCTGGAGCGGTTGTTTCATTTCTTCAATTTTATGTTGAAAGTCAAAGTCTGAAAAACTATATTTTATGGACATTCGGCGCAAATAATCAAGCTAATTTTTCTCAGATTTCAATCTTGACCATTTTAATAATTATCGGACTGTTTTTCACTTTCAAATCCATAAAACCTTTGATTGGAAATTCTCTTGGAATTGCTTATGCACAAAGTTTTGGTGTCAGTCAATCCAAACTGAAAATAAGCATCATTGTCGCTTCTTCTATTCTATCGGCTTCTGTGACAGCTTTTTTAGGTCCAATTTTATTTATTGGTGTAGTAGTTCCACACTTTTGCAGAATGCTTTGGAATCCCGCTCAGCTCTGGCATCAATTGATTTTGAATATTGTTTTGGGAATTTTTATAATGCAGGTTTTTTCGATTATTTCAGAACTCAGCCAGTTTCCGATTAATATTATTACAACGTTTTTTGGGATTCCTGTGATTTTGTTGATGTTGGTTAAAAAGAATTAGTTTTCAGAACGATAAGAAATAATAAAACATAATTTTGTCATTCCGCAGGAATCTAAACTGTTGAGATTCTTTCAGAATGACAAAGACAATTCATAAAAATGAGTTTCTTAGAAATACAAAATACATCAATCGGTTATTCAGAACCATTAATTTCTGACATCAATACTTCCTTAGAATTAGGCGAAGTTTGCCTTTTGATGGGAAATAACGGGATTGGGAAAACGACTTTAATAAAATCTATTCTTGGGCAGAACAAACTTTTAAGTGGTGAAATTTCCATCAACGGAAAAGCAATTCTCAAATTAAATCCGAACGAAATTGCTTCTCAAATCGCCATTGTTTTTTCGAAAGCCGAAATTCCTGATAATTATACAGTTATCGATTTGATTTCATTGGGAAAATATATTCATTATCCTTATTATTTTAAATTGAATGAAAAGGATAAAGTTGAAATCGATGACATCATTGACAAATTAAATTTAACCCAATTTCGAGATAAAAAACTCACCGAACTTTCTGATGGAAATCTTCAAAAAGTCTTTATTGGAAGAGCTTTAGCTCAGAATTCGCCTTTCATTATTTTGGATGAACCAACAACGCATCTGGATGAAGAAAACAAATTGATGATTCTTTCTTTGATTCGTAATTTAGCAAAAAATGAAAAAAAACTGATTCTGTTCTCTTCCCACGACTGGCGATTGGCAAAGGAATTTTCGGACAAAATCTGGTGGTTGAAAGATAAAAAACTCATCAGCGGAATCTCCGAGGAAATCATTCTCAACAATCCAGAATTGATTACGCCAAAGATTTTAGATTTCAACAAAAACTTCCATCCGCCCGAAATCGATGCGCCGAAATTGGAAAAAGAAATGATGTTTTCTTTCTTGCAAAAAAACTTTGCCTCGGATTTGACTAAATTTAAATTGACGTTTAAAAATAACATTTGGGAACTGAAATTGGATAATTTTTATGATAATTGTCATACATTGGCAGAAATTAAACAATCCCTGCAAAACCTTATAAAGACTGACACTTTCAATTAAATAATATTTTAGCATCTTTATTTACTACGATTCGCATAGTAATTAAAACACTAACAATCAGTTACTTAATAATTAAATACCCAAAATACTATGCATGCATAGTATTTTTTTTATATTTGTAAAGAGTGCTTCAATAAAGTAATTATGGAAAACAAAAATTCAGAAAAAGTCGAAAGTGTAGATTTGATGTTAAAGTCAGCGTGGTTGGCTGTTTCGAAAATGTATTCGGACCAAGCTTCGTTACACAACTCAACTGCTGTTCAAGCACTTACGCTTTTGAAAATCGACCCAAAAGAAGGAACCAGAAGTACGAATCTTGGTCCAAAAATGGCAATTGAACCTACTTCGTTGACGAGAATCATCAAACTTCTGGAAGACAACGGTTACATCTACAAAGAAAAAACCACGACCGACAAGCGTGAAGTGATTATCAAACTCACGGAAAAAGGCATCAATTCGAGAAATCTCTCCAAAGAAGTGGTCATCAACTTCAACAAAAAAATTGTGGAAAGAATCGAACCAGAGAAATTTGAAATTTTTAAAGAAGTGATGAATGATATTTTGAAAATCGCCAACGAACTTAACAATAGAAAACAATAATAAATCTCAATAAATGAACAGAAAAATAAAACACGTTACAGTCCTCGGCTCCGGCGTGATGGGCTCCGGAATAGCCTGTCATTTGGCTGGAAACGGGATTCAGGTTTTGATGTTGGATATGCCTCCGAAAGAATTGTCTGAAAAAGACAAAGCTGCGGGCGTCAATCCAGAAAGTAAAAAAGTCAGAAACAGTGTGGCACAAGGTCATCTTGACACCGCTCTGAAAAGCAATCCTTCGCCCATCTACGACAAATCTTTTGCCTCCAGAATTACCGTTGGAAATTTCGAAGATGATTTGGAGAAAATCAAAAATTCGGATTGGGTGATTGAAGTGATCGTTGAGAGATTGGATATCAAGCAATCGATGTTCGAGAAAGTGGACAAACTTCGCAAACCAGGAACTTTGATAACTTCGAATACATCAGGAATTCCGATTCATCTGATGTCGGAAGGAAGGTCGGAAGATTTCCAGAAGCACTTTTGTGGAACGCACTTTTTCAATCCACCAAGATATTTGAAATTATTCGAAGTGATTCCAGGTCCGAAAACGGATAAATCTGTGGTTGATTTCTTTATGTCTTACGGCGAGAAATTCCTTGGAAAAACGACGGTTCTTTGTAAAGACACGCCAGGTTTTATTGGTAATAGAATCGGTGTTTATTCGATGGCGAAAATTATGGAACTGACTGAGGAAATCGGTTTGACCATTGAAGAAGCAGATTCTTTAACAGGTGATTTGCTGAATCGTCCAAAAACCGGAACTTTCAAATTGGGAGATTTGGTTGGATTGGATACGGCTTTCAACGTAACAAAAGGACTTCAGGCTAATCTGAAAGATGACGAAATGGTTCAGGCTTTGAAAGATTCTAAAACTTTAAATCATTTAATTGAAAATAAATTCCTTGGCGATAAAGCTAGAAAAGGATTCTATTATAAAGAAAAAGACGCTGGCGGAAATGTTAATCGTTTCGTTCTAAATTATGAAACGCTTGGCTACGAACCGACGAAACAGCCAAAACTTCCAATCGTAAAGACGGCGAAAGAAGCCGGAAGTTTGAAAAACCGTTTGCCAATTTTGTTGAAAGACCAAACCAAAGCTGGCGAATTGATTAGAAAACATTACGCTTCACTTTTCGCATACGTTTCTCAAAGAGTTCCCGAAATTACAGATGTATTCTACTCTATCGATGATGCGATGAAAACTGGTTACGCGTGGAAATACGGACCTTTCGAAAACTGGGATTTCTTAGGAATTCAAAAGGGAATCGATTTGGTGGAAAGCGAAGGTTACAAAGTCGCTGATTGGGTTAAGGAAATGCTGGCTTCCGGAAACGAATCTTTCTACAAATTGGAAAACGGAAAGCAGTTATTCTACAATCAAAACACGAAAACTTACGAGCCGATTCCAGGTTTGGATGCTTTCATTATTCTTGATAATATCAGAAAAGAAAAAACCATTTGGTCTAATTCAGAATCTGCTCTAATCGACCTTGGCGACGGCATCTTGAACTTCGAATTTCGCTCAAAAATGAATTCTCTTGGCGGAGGTGTTTTGGAAGGTCTTAATAAATCCATAGAAATTGCCGAGAAAGATTATAGAGGTTTGGTTATAGGAAATCAATCTGATAATTTCTCAGTCGGCGCAAACTTGGCAATGGTAATGATGATGGCCGTTGAGCAAGATTGGTACGAACTGAATATGGCCATAAACCTATTCCAGCAAACATCGATGAAACTGAGATATTCATCAATTCCGGTTATCGCTGCACCGTTCGGAATGACGCTTGGTGGCGGTTGCGAATTCTCGATGCATTCAGATAAAATTGTTGCAGCAGCAGAAACTTATATCGGACTTGTGGAAGTTGGCGTTGGTTTGATTCCAGGCGGTGGCGGAACGAAAGAGTTTGCCTTAAGAGCGTTGAAAGGTGCTCTTCCTGATGATGTTAAAACGAATCATCTCCGTAATTACTTTATGAACATTGCAACCGCGAAAGTGGCAACTTCTGCTCACGAAGCTAAGCAAATGGGAATTTTGACCGATAAAGATATCATCGTTGTTAACAAAGACCGACAAATTGCAGAAGCAAAACGTCAGGCGATTGTTTTGGACGAATTAGGATATACTGCGCCAGTTCCAGAAAAAATTAAAGTTCTCGGAAAAGAATCAATGGGAATGTTCTACGTTGGAACAGACCAGATGGTTGCCGGCGGTTATGCCTCAGAACACGACAGATTGATTGCCAACAAAATCGGTTACGTAATGACGGGCGGAAATCTCTCCGAACCGACTGAAGTTTCCGAACAATATCTTTTGGACTTGGAGAGAGAAGCTTTCCTTTCACTTTGCGGAGAGAGAAAAACTTTGGAAAGAATCCAGACTATGTTAACAACTGGAAAACCGCTAAGAAATTAGACAGGAGATTAGAAGACTGGAGACAAGAGACAATTAAAAACGATTTACACAATGCACAATATTAGAAAATTAAAAATCTGGAATGATTCTATTGATTTAGTAATTGAAGTCTATAAAGCTTTAGCTACTATGCCAGTTGAAGAAAAATATGGTTTGTCTTCTCAAATCAAAAGATGTGCAGTTTCTATTCCTTCGAATATTGCAGAAGGTGCTGGACGAGAAAGAGAAAAAGAATTTTATCATTTTCTAAATATCGCTTATGGTTCTTCTTATGAACTTCAAACCCAACTTATTATCTGTGAAAGATTAAATTTCATATCAATAGAAATAAATGAATCACTACTAAATAAGCTGGATGAAATTCAGAAAATGCTTTTTGTCTTCAAAGAAAATCTCAAGAAAAACATTAATATTTAAAATCCGACAAGAGTCTCTAATCTCTTGTCCAAATATCTCTAAATCTATGAACGAAGCATATATAGTAACAGGATACAGAACGGCAGTTGGTAAAGCGCCGAAAGGTTCATTGCGTTTTACCCGCCCAGATGATATGGCGGCAACTGTGATACAACATCTGATGAAAGATGTTCCAAATCTTGACCCGGCTCGCATCGACGATTTGATTGTCGGTTGTGCAATGCCGGAAGCAGAACAAGGCCTTAACGTCGCAAGGCTGATTTCATTAATGGGATTGGACACCGACAAAGTTCCGGGCGTAACAGTCAACAGATATTGCGCATCAGGCTCAGAAGCGATTGCAATTGCGGCGGCGAAAATCAAAGCTGGAATGGCAGAATGCATTATCGCTGGTGGTGCAGAAAGTATGTCTTACATCCCGATGGGCGGTTACAAACCGATTCCAGACACGGATTTGGCAAAAAAACATCCCGATTATTATTGGGGAATGGGACTGACAGCCGAAGCCGTTGCTAATGAATTCAAAGTGAGTCGTGAGGAGCAAGACCAATTCGCTTACAATTCACATCAGAAAGCGATGAAAGCCATCAAGGAAGGAAAATTTGAAAGCCAGATTGTTCCGATTGATGTCGCATATAATTTCCTTGACGAAAAGGAAAAAATTCAAACCAAAGAATATGCGTTCAAACAAGACGAAGGTCCAAGAGCTGACACATCTGTGGAAGCTTTGGCAAAACTTCGTCCGGTTTTCGCAGCGAATGGTTCTGTAACGGCAGGTAATTCTTCTCAGACTTCTGACGGCGCTGCATTCACAATGGTAATGTCTGAAAGAATGGTTAAAGAATTAAATCTGACGCCGGTTGCGAGACTTCTCTCCTATTCGACTGTCGGCGTTCCGCCAAGAATTATGGGAATCGGGCCAATGTTCGCCATTCCAAAAGCGTTGGAGCAAGCTGGACTTAAACAATCTGATATTGATTTGTTTGAGTTGAATGAGGCGTTTGCTTCTCAATCTGTTGCAATCTTAAGAGAATTGAACATGAATCCTGACATCGTCAACGTAAACGGAGGCGCAATTGCGCTTGGACATCCACTTGGTTGTACAGGAACAAAATTAACTGTTCAACTTCTTGACGAAATGAAACGCAGAAACAGCAAATATGGTGTTGTGACAATGTGCGTTGGAACAGGTCAGGGAGCGGCGAGTGTTTTTGAGTTGTTATAGACAAGAAGAAAAAAGAATAAAGAGAAAAGACTTTTCCTAATGAAACATAATTTTAAGCACCTGAATATTTGGAAATTATCCATCGAATTAGCTGATGAAATTTATGTGGTTACAGAAAGTTTTCCTAAAAATGAAGAATTCGGTTTGAAATCTCAAATAAGAAGATGTACAGTTTCTGTTGCTTCTAATATTGCTGAAGGTTCAAGCAGAACTTCACAAAAAGACTTCAACCGGTTTTTAGAAATCAGTTTGGGCTCTCTTTATGAATTACAAACGCAGATGATAATTTCTTCAAGGAGAGATTATATCGAACAATCGAAATTTGAATTAATAGAAAATAAAATCACCGAATTACAGAGAATGATTTCAGGCTTTCAAAAAACATTGAAGTGGTAAGTCTTTATTCTTTTCTCTTTATTCTTAATCTAAAAAAAATAATATAAATGAGTACTGAAACCCAAACATTAAACGGTGGCGAATTCCTGGTAAAGGACATCACTGCTCAGGAAATCTTCAGCATCGAGGAACTTTCCGAAGAACAAAAAATGCTTCGCGATTCTGCGAAAGAATTCATAGATAAAGAAGTGGTTCCGAACAAAGAACGCTTCGAGAAAAAAGATTACGCTTATACTGAAGAAGTAATGCGTAAAATCGGAGAAATGGGATTCCTGGGAATCGCTGTTCCGGAAGCTTACGGCGGACTGGGAATGGGATTTGTGACCACAATGCTGGCCTGCGATTACATCTCCGGAACGACTGGTTCATTAGCAACCGCTTACGGTGCGCACACGGGAATTGGAACTTTACCAATCCTACTTTACGGAAGCGAATATCTCAAAAACAAATACCTTCCGGACTTAGCAGCTGGAACTAAATTCGGTGCTTATTGCTTGACTGAGCCAGACGCAGGTTCCGACGCCAACAGCGGAAAAACTAGAGCAAAACTGTCCGAAGACGGAAAACATTACATCATCAACGGACAAAAAATGTGGATTTCGAATGCAGGTTTCGCAGACACTTTCACTTTGTTCGCCAAGATTGATGATGACAAAAACATCACTGGATTCGTCATCAACCGTTCAGAATTGGAAAATCCTGAGAGTATGACTTTCGGAGAGGAAGAACACAAATTGGGAATCCGTGCGTCTTCTACACGTCAGGTTTTCTTCAATGATATGAAAGTTCCGGTTGAGAATCTTTTGGGCGAAAGAAACAACGGTTTCAAAATCGCTCTTAATGCCTTGAACGTTGGCCGAATCAAATTGGCGGCGGCGTGCTTGGATGCGCAAAGAAGAATCCTGAACCATTCATTGACTTATTCGACGGAGAGAAAGCAGTTTGGCGTTTCTATCAACACTTTCGGAGCGATTCGCAAGAAGTTGGCGGAAATGGCGACTGGCGCTTTCGTGAGTGAGGCTGGTTCTTACCGTGGTGCAAAAGATGTCGAA
>JAGNPP010000345.1 GCA_017989575.1 Chryseobacterium sp. | reverse complement strand
CGCTAATGGCTTGTTTTTTTAGCTTTTCGATGCTAATATTTTTGCGTTCGGTTTGCTCGGTTAATATAAAACTGATTTCAGAAATTCCCATTTCCACAGCTTTTTCAACAAAAAATTCGATTCGGTCGATGTTTTTTGTTGGTGCAATGGCGATGTGAAGTTTTGGGGAAAAATCGGGAAGATTTTCTTTGACCTCAGAAACCTTAAGAGAAACTTTTTTTCCTTCAAAAACTAAAGTGCCTTTGGCAAGATTTCCATTCCCATCGGTTAGGAAAATCTCTTCACCTTCGCGCATTCTCAGAACTTTTGTAATGTGCTGTTGCTCATCAGAATCGATGATGATTTCTGGGAAAATCTTTCCAAAGAAAAGTTTCATTTTGTATTAATTTAAAAATTTAACCACAAAAGGCACAAAAGTTTTTTAGTAATTTAAAAATGCAGCTTTTGTGACTTTTATAGTTTTAATTATAATTTTTTATTTCTTAGCAGACTTCACAGCAGAAAATATTTTCTTTCCAACTG
Organism: Chryseobacterium sp.; assembly: GCA_017989575.1. Classification (GTDB taxonomy): domain Bacteria; phylum Bacteroidota; class Bacteroidia; order Flavobacteriales; family Weeksellaceae; genus Epilithonimonas. The sequence goes on along the minus strand of JAGNPP010000345.1, from coordinate 2,365 downwards.
TCGCCAATATTACCGCAACCAATCCGAAGACCACGCCCAATCCAAATTGTGGCACTTGCTCAGGAATATTAGCCGGAATATTTTCTGAAACCCAATGATGAATAACCTCAATGTAATGATGGAAAATTCCACCAGAAACCAAAAGCAATGCAACAGTTCCAACAACGCCAAGGACCTTGATGACAATTGGCAAACCTTTGATCAAAACCTGTCCAAGTCCATTAAAGAAACCTTTGTTGTGAGATTTTTTTTGTAGAAAATATCCAGCATCATCCATCCTAACAATCAAAGCGACAAGTCCATAAACACCGACTGTTGCGATGATTGCCACAAAAGAAACGCTGATGATCTGGGTAATCAAAGGGTGTTGTTTTTCTAGTGCAGTTCCTAAAGCGATAATGACAATTTCCAAAGAAAGGATAAAATCGGTCTTGATCGCCGAACTGATTTTCGACTTTTCCGAGTTTTCATCATCTTCCGGCAAAGTCGCTTCCTGAACCACTTCGTGGCCTTTTTTCTCACGATGAAAAAGGAATTCTACGATTTTTTCCATTCCTTCGTAAGCCAAATAGATTCCACCTAGAATCAAAATATAATTGATGGCAGGTTCGTACAGCCATTTTAGCAGAAAGACGAGTGGAAGGATAATCAATTTGTTGATAAAAGAACCTTTGGTGATTGCCCAAAGAACGGGGATTTCTCGAGATGCCAGAAAACCTGTTGCTTTTTCCGCATTTACTGCCAAATCGTCGCCGAGAATTCCTGCTGTTTTTTTTGTAGCGAGTTTACTGGTCACTGCGATATCGTCCATCAACGCGCCGATATCGTCTAAGATTGCGAAAAATCCTGAAGCCATAACTTATTTTATTTTGATGCAAAAATAAGTTTTAAAGTTCAAAGTTCAATGTTTTAAATTGATGTGCAAAATATTTTTACTTGATGTTTTGAAACGCAATTTCGTTCTCGCTGAAGAAGGCAACACCGGTTTTGATGGTTGTGTAAATATCTGTGTCGCATTCTCGCAAAGAGCACATATAGATTTCTTCTACCCAAATGTTGTTGAGGAAAATCAAATTCAAATATTCCTGTTTTCTCAAGTTGTTTTTGATGGAAAGATAATCGCCTTCTTTTGGTTCGTAATCAAAACTAAACACATTTTCAGCGTTGATTTTTTCCAGAATTTCTTCTTTGACATCTTGAAGATAACCTTTCTCAGAACTTATCAAATCAAAATCTTCCGAATCTTCTGTAGTTTCAGATTTACCAGTTATCGTTTCTAAAATCCAATAAAACTTTGAACTTTTCTTAGATTGTTTTCCGAGTTGTTTTTCTTCTAGTAGTATTTTCATAGGTTTTATTTGGCTTTCGCTGATGTTTTAATGTTTGTAAACTCCCAAATCAAGTATAAGTTTCTTGGAATTATAAGCCTGGAACTTCGAAAAGGATTCCAAGTATTAGAACAAAGAAAGCTATTATAAAAGATGATATGGCCATTCCAATACAAAATAGAGTTATAAAATAGAAGTAGTTTTTTGTTTTTTCTTTAGTTAATAATATAATGTATAAAAAATTTCCTATTAAAATATATGTTAAATCTAAGAGAAATACAAATGATAAATCAGAGACAGTTTTAACTTCGATTTTAGATTTGTAAAAATATCCTCCACCAATTACGAAGAAAAATATAATATTTTAATAAATAATACGGATAATTGATTTTCTCTATTCTATTTTCATTTAGTTTAAAATTTAAAAATAAAAGAGTTCCAAATAAAAAAGTCCCGAACAAAAAAAGTTTTAATTCCATAATTCATATCAGAAACAAAATAGTTAGAAAATTCTTCTGACCTCCGACTTCCTACCTCCAGCTTTTCTACAAATCATACTTCGCAGTAGCAGTCGTCCTAATATCCGTAAACTCTCCACGTTCATATTTCAATTTCGCCACCATTGCAATCATTGCGGCGTTATCTGTTGTGTATTCAAATTTTGGGATGAAGATGTTCCAGCCAAGTTTTTCTTGATTGTGTTCCATCGCTTTTCTCAAAGCTGAGTTGGCAGAAACACCGCCGGCAATCGCAACGTCTTTTATATTAAGGTCAACGGAAGCTTTTTCTAATTTATTCATTAAGATTTCAATGATAGATTTTTGGACAGATGCACAAAGGTCATTCAGGTTTTCCTTAATGAAATCCGGATTTTTCCGCACTTCTTTCTGAATAAAATAAAGCACCGAAGTTTTAATCCCACTGAATGAATAATCATAATTCTCCATTCTCGGTTTGTTGAACTGGAAAGCGTCGGGATTTCCTTCTTTCGCCAATTTGTCGATGATTGGTCCAGCTGGATAATCGAGGTCAAAGAT
>JAGNPP010000093.1 GCA_017989575.1 Chryseobacterium sp. | reverse complement strand
AAACCCGTAAAAACAGGAACTTACACTTTCAAATTTTTCACAGGAAAAGACACTGCTGGAGTCAATACATATTTTGAGAAGAAAGTTGTGGTAGAGTAGATTTTCCACCCTTTAGGGTCGGGGGGGGAAATTTATTTTTTTAAGGAGCTATTTCCCGCTTTCCGTTGCAATCTTTTTTGCAGACAATTGGCATTAAGTTGAACTCGAAGTTTACGCAAAAAAGGATTTCCACTGCAATCGGGGCTATGAGTTTTGCAATCCAATCAGCTAGAAAAAAGTATAAAATTTGTCAATTCTTTTGGAATTCTTTTCCTCAATCGAAGTTATTTTTATCAATAAAAAATTGCGGTCATAAAAAATGAAAAAAATAGCTTACATAGAACTCGATACACACTCAGAATTGGCCAACAATTTTTATGAATTGACGAAGGATTCAAATGAGATTTCTGTAGATTTCTACTTCTCCGAAAAGATTTTCAAATTCCTGAACATCCACGAAAAAAATGTTTTTCTAACCGATTATTCTGAGCTTTTGGAAACTCTGGAAAAGAAGAAATATGATTTGATTATCATTGGAACGGTTCATCGGCATTTTAATTTTTATAAAGCGATTGTTACAAAATACAACTCTGCGATTCTTGTTCATAATGTGAATTTTACCAAAGCGTCAAACTGGCAATTATTCAAAAGTATTTTCAAAAATGATTTTAAATACCGTCTGAAATTATTTCTGAAAGAAGGCCTTTTGGAAGCTCCGAAAGTTTATCAGCAAGCAAGACATCTTTTGGGAATTGATGAATTGATGTCAAAACAAAATAATCTTGAATTTTTGCCGATTTATTTTAATCAATTTAGCTCGCAAAATTATCCACAAGAAACTCTTAGAATTATAATTCCTGGTGCAGTTTCCCAAAGTAGGAGAGATTACGATTCATTTCTTGAAAATCTTAAAAAGTTCAAAGATATTGGAATCAATTATGAAATTATTTTCCTTGGGAAAGCCGCGGGAAAAGAATTAGGAAAATTAAAATTATTTTCAGATAATGTTCCACAATTTATTAAAATTCAGTATTTTGAAGAAAAAATAAAACAAAATAATTTTGAATATTATATGAGAAATACAGACGTTTTATATTGTCCAAGTAAAAAAGAAACCGAATTTTACACCATCAACGAAACTTATGGAAAAACAAAAATAAGTGGCAATATCGGCGACGCAATCAAATACGGAAAACCAGCGTTTTTCCCAGAAACTTACAAGTCAGATTTAGAATTTATTATTAAAGAAAAATCAGACTTACAGGCTCAGTTGTCGGAAGTTAAAAATCAAAGTTTTAATTTTAGTAATTATTCAAAAGAAAACATTTCAAAAAAAATATCGACATTAGTTGAAACCTTAATCAATAAAAATACTTAGATGAAAAATCATACCTTGATCGCTATCATTTCGTTGGCTATCATTACTTTAACTCATTTGGTTTACCTATTTCCGCGCATTGGTTTTTCAGAAAAACTGTATATGGTAACGGGAATGTTGCAGGTTTTGGCCTATGCTGGACTTACTGCTTTTTTCATCAAATTATATCAAAAGCAAAAGTAAGATGAGCAAAGAGTTTAATGAATTGTTTGACATTAAAGAAGAACAAGAAAAGGATGACAATCTTCCAATTCCAAAACAAAACGTACTGATTCACACCATTGTAAGAGTTGCCGTTCTGATTGTTACTGTAATTGGAGTTTGTGCAATCTTGCTTGTGGCTGCGCTCGACGCAAATATTGAACTTGCTATTTTGGGCGCCGCGATCATTCTGGGATGGTTTGGATTTATGATTTTTGAAGCTATAAAATTGACAAAAAGAAACTGTCGAGAATTAGCCAATTCAAATATTGTTTTGATGATTATTGCAATCCTTGTGATAGTGGGAATTACAGTCAATGTTCTATAGCGAACTATTTGTTTTTCATAAAACTTTTTCTCAAAACCACTTTCGATTTTCTCAAATGTTTTACAGAATTGAATCTGACCCTTTCATTAAATAAAAACCAACCGCCAACACAACCAATCCCGCTACCAATTAAAATTTCTAACAATCTCATTTGCAAGAGATAATCGGGATTAAGTGAAGTAGAACTTCCTGTTTCAGCGAGTAAGATTCCCATTGGCGTCAGAAAAGTTACGGCTAATGCATAATGTCTTGTGATGAGCATTTCCACGATGATTTGAAGTGTGATAATGCAAACACAAATCAACAATGGCGAAGTTACATAAGAGAAAATCAACCAGGCGATTCCAAGTCCAATTGTAGTTCCGATAATCCTGTGCAAACCACGTTTCCAAATATGATATTGATTCACACCTTGCAAAACTGCCAAGCTGGAAATCGGAATCCAATAAGGATAATCTAGATTGAAAAACTTCCCAATGAAAACCGAAACCAACATACAAATTCCTATAATACAAGATTCTACAAGGTTCACATAAGGATTGATATGAAAAGTCGTGTGGTTTTTATTCGCTTCTTTTTTAGAATTTAAAACGCTGTATATTAAACAAATAAGACAAGCATTAACTGTTCCGATTGTGAAAACTCCAACACGTTTCGGAATCAATTCGAGATTGTGTGGAAGTCCAATTGCCATTGAAGCCATCATGATGAAGAAAAAACTTCCAGGCGGTTTCAAATTAAAATATCTTGCAATATAATAAGCAATTGCCGAAAAAATCCCGAAAACCAAAGAAGCAATCCAAAGATTAAAACTAAAAGTCAATCCTAAACCATACGAAATTATCATCCCAAAAGAGCAGACAAACATCTTCATCATCGTCTCGATAAAATCGCTATTGCTGGGAATATAAATGATAACCAATCCCGCTAAACTGGCTGTGAGAGCAGATTTGATGTCACCTAAAAAGTAACCAAACATCAGCGGAATTCCAACAGCTAAGCCAGCCAAAAATGGAATGTGCCAACTTCTTGGCGAAGGTTTTAGTTTGAAAAAAGACAGGAATTCTTGCTTGATATAATCGGCGTTCAAAATTACTTTTTATTGAGTTTTAGACAGTTATTAGATTCATTTTTTACGCTTGCAAAATTACCTCATAATTGTTGAAATTCAAATTTATAACGACTGAGAAATTGCATAAAAAACGCTATTTTTGTTATCTTAAAATTTTGAGAATAGAATGGATTATCTGAAAGGATTGAACGAGCCTCAGTTAGAAGCAGTTACCACCTTGCAAGGACCGCTGATGGTTTTGGCAGGCGCAGGTTCTGGCAAAACGCGAGTGCTCACGATGAGAATTGCGCATCTGATTACGAATGGAGTAGATCCTTTCAATATTTTGTCTTTGACTTTTACCAACAAAGCGGCGAAGGAAATGAAGGAACGTATCGCAAAACTCGTTGGAGACAGCAATGCGCGTTCGCTTTGGATGGGAACTTTTCACTCTGTTTTTGCTCGTATTTTGAGAAGCGAAGGTCATCATCTCGGTTATCCTTCCAATTTCACGATTTACGATATGCAAGATGCTCTGAATGTGATGAAGAAAGTCATCAAGGATATGAACATCGATTCGGACGTTTACAAAGCCAAGAAGGTTCTTTCGAGAATATCACAGTATAAAAATAATCTCATCACGGTCAATGCGTATTTCAACAATCCAGAATTGATGGAGGCTGACGAGAAAGCGAATATGAAACACATCGGTAATATTTACAAAAAATATGTCGAAGCTTGTTTCAAAAATGGTGCGATGGATTTTGATGATTTGTTGTTGAAAACCAATGAATTGCTGACACGTTTTCCTGAAGTTTTGGCGAAATATCAGGATAGATTCAGATATATTTTGGTGGATGAGTACCAAGATACAAACCATTCTCAGTATTTGATTGTCAAAGCTTTAGCTTCTAAATTTGAAAATATCTGTGTGGTTGGAGACGATGCACAATCGATTTACTCTTTCCGTGGTGCGAATATTCATAACATCCTGAATTTCAAGAAAGATTATCCTGATGCGATGACGGTTTCCCTTGAACAGAATTATCGCTCAACCCAAAATATTGTGGATGCGGCGAATGTTGTGATTTCTAAAAATTTACAGCAGTTCAAGAAAAATGTATTTAGTGAAAATGAGGTCGGGGAAAAAATAAAAATTTACCGAAGTCTTTCTGATGCGGACGAAGCGAATTTCGTTTCTGCTAATATTTACGAATTGCACAACACGCAACAACGTCATTTCTCGGATTTTGCGATTCTTTACAGAACCAATTCTCAAACTAGAGCCTTTGAAGATGCTCTTAGAAAGAAGAATATTCCGTACAAAGTTTACGGCGGATTGTCTTTCTACCAAAGGAAAGAAGTGAAAGATTTGGTAGCTTATCTTAGGATTTTGGTAAATGAAAATGATTCCGAAGCTTTGTCAAGAATTATCAATTATCCAGCAAGAGGATTTGGCGAAACGACTCAAAACAAATTGGTGGTTTTCGCAGATTCTCAGAATGTTCCTGTGGCTCAAGTTCTCGATAATCTTGGTTTTTATGCACCACAATTAGGACTCAATAATGGAATTTTAACCAAATTAGGAGATTTCTGGGCAATGATAAAAGCCTTCCAGGTAATGCTGAAAACAGACAATGTTTACGACGTTGCAATGGAAGTGGCAAAACGAAGCGGACTCATCAAATTTCTAAAAGAAGATGCAACGCCAGAAGGGATTTCTAGAGTTGAGAATATTCAGGAATTACTGAACTCGATGCAAGGTTTCATTGATGAACAAACTCAGATTGAAGATGGAGACCCAAGTTTGTCCAACTTTATGGAAAATATTGCGCTGTCTTCTGATACTCAAAATGATAAAGACAATGATAAAGATAAAGTTTCATTAATGACCATCCACTTGTCAAAAGGTTTGGAATTTCCTGTGGTTCATTTAGTTGGACTCGAGGAAAACCTTTTCCCAAGCTTTATGAGTTCATCCACAAGAGAAGAATTGGAGGAAGAAAGACGTTTGTTTTATGTCGCGTTGACGAGAGCTGAGAAGCAAGTATTTTTCACTTACGCCGTTTCAAGATTTCAGTGGGGAAAAATTACCGATGCAGAACCGTCGAGATTTTTGAGCGAAATCGATTCAAAATATGTGGAAATGATAAATCCTGTTGCAGAACTGAAATTCATCAATCGCTCCGGAATTGATTCCAATATATTTGATGATGCGCCTTCCGAACCTCGATTTTTCAAAAAGAAAGAGGAAAAGAAAACGCTGGAACGCAATATCAATGCGCCAGTTCCAAAACAATTAAAACCCATTGCAACGGCAAGAATCATCAATCCAAGTGGTTCATCTTCACAAGATATCGAAGTTGGAGACAACGTACGACACGACCGTTTTGGCGTGGGAACCGTGGAATTTTTAGATGGAACCGACCCGCAAAATATCAAAGCAAAAGTGATTTTCAAAAACGAAGGTGAGAAAAATCTTATCTTGAAATTCGCTAAATTGACGAAGATTTAAAAAAAACAGGAATCAAGGCAAAAGATTCAAAAAAAAAATAATTTTTTAACCACAAAAGTCACAAAAGAATTAAGGAAATTGATTCTTAAGAAAGAACAAAAAAGAATTATAACATCATAAAACTTTTTTGAGCTTTTGAAAACCTTAGAAAACAAAAAAAACTTTTGTGACTTTTGTGGTTAATATTTTAATAATAAAAAGCTAAAAGCAATTTGCCAAAAGCCAAACGCAAAAACTATGATTCGAGCAAAAAACATACATAAATTCTACGGAACTCTGGAAGTTCTGAAAGGCGTAGATATACACATAAAACCAAGCGAAGTGGTTTCCATCGTTGGCGAATCTGGCGCGGGAAAATCAACATTGCTTCAGATTTTGGGAACTTTGGACAAGCCTTCCGACTTTGATAAATACGGAACAGAAATTACTTTGGACGGGAATTCTTATCTGAAAATGAAAGATAAAGAATTATCCAAATTCCGAAACAGAAATATTGGTTTTGTCTTCCAAAATCATCAGCTTTTACCTGAATTCACGGCGTTGGAAAACGTTCTTTTGCCTTCAAGAATTGGAGGAATTGCTGAAAAAGAAGTGATTGAAAAAGCACATTCATTATTTGAAGACCTTAATATTGCCAGTCGTTTGCATCACAAACCATCAGAATTGTCCGGTGGAGAAGCGCAAAGAGTGGCTGTTGCAAGAGCGCTCATCAATTCTCCGAAAATCATTTTTGCTGATGAACCAACTGGAAACCTCGATTCCAAAAATGCAGATGCGCTTCATCAATTATTTTTCGATTTGAGAGACAAATATCAACAGACATTTGTGATTGTCACGCATAATTCTGTTTTGGCAGAAAGTACAGATAGAAAGTTGGTGATGAAGGATGGGCAGATTGTTTTGTAAATACCATTAGAATTTTATTAATCAATTATATTATTTCTAATTGATTATCCGTTTTGATTGAAAACTAATATTCTTTGAAACCATTTTTATTCTTCATTTTTTCGTTGATTTTAATTTCCTGTGAAGTAAAATCTCAGGAAAATCAATCCATTCATTACGCTAGCCCTGAAGCAAAAATCTCTCAGAAAATAGCCGATTTAAAAGCCTTTATCAAAGACTCAAATTACAATTCGGATAAAGCTTTCTTAATTGATTTCTCAATCTCTTCTTCCAAATTCAGATTTTTTGTAGTGGATTTGAAGTCTGGGAAAATTATCCAAAAAGCGTTGGTTGCGCACGGCGACGGTTCGGAAGATGGAAAAGAGAATGGAACTTTAAAATTCAGTAATACAGATGGTTCGCATTGTTCGTCTTTGGGAATGTATGTCATTTCTGAAAAGTATAAAGGTCAGTTTGGATTGTCTTACCGATTAGATGGATTGAACGAAACCAATAGCAATGCAAGAAGTAGAGCGATTGTCCTTCACAGATTGAGTTGTGTTCCTGATGTGGAGCAGAAAGAAGATATTTGTTTAAGTTTCGGTTGTCCAATGGTTTCTGACAATTTCTTTAAAATTTTGGAGCAACATATCGATAAATCGAATAAAAAAATATTAATTTACACTTATAATTAAGCTATCTGCAATTTTATGAGAAAAACAATGCTAATATTAATCTTTACTTTAATTGGAATATTTGTTCTAACAAAAATAAATTTCCCACTGAAAAAGGAAAAAATTGTTGGAAAATATATTAATATGAATTTTGAAAATAAAAGCTGTTGTGTTGGAGCCCCTCATAAAGCTGACACTCTAATACTTTATTCTGATGGAAGTTATGAAAGTAATTTTTACAGAAATGGAAAATACAATTTCAAAGAAAATATTTTGGAAATAAATTATGATTATGAGAATGGGAAAGCACAATACAGAGCAATTATGTCAAATAAACTTTTTCAGAAACCTATAATAGAATTGAATTATAAATTAAACCATCACTACGAAAAGATTGAGTGATAGTTTTGTAAGTTTCAAATTATAAACATCTAAATTTATCATAATTAATTACTTCAATGACTGTATATAAATGCAAAAAAACGGCAAATAACAATGTCTTGCCAAAAGCGGAGCTAAAGTAATTGGTTGGAGATATGATTATTTTTACTATTATGATAAAACTTAATTAAATATTTTAAACCTTGAACCTAAAATCCCTTGCGGAAGACGACCGCCCAAGAGAAAAATTCCTGTTGAAAGGGAAATCGGCAGTTTCGGATTCGGAGCTGTTGGCCATCATTATGGGAAGCGGAAATCGGGAGGAATCTGCGGTGGAATTGGCAAGACGGATTTTGAATTCAGTCGAAAACAATTGGCACCGACTAAGTTTATTATCAATCAAAGATTTGACAAAGTTCAAAGGCGTAGGCGAGGCCAAAGCTATTTCTATTGCAACAGCTTTGGAAATTGGGAACAGGAAATCTCAGCAGGAAGTTTTGGAAAGACAGCAAATCAGCAGTAGCAAAGATGCTTTCGAGATTTTGCAACCGCATTTGTCAGACTTGCAGACGGAAGAATTTTGGGCGATTTTCCTCAATCATCAAAACAAAATCTTGTACAAAACCTGTCTTTTCCGAGGCGGAATTGCGAGTTCTGTTGCTGATGTTCGTGTGGTTTTTAAAACGGCTTTGGAGCATTTCTCAACGCAAATTATCGTAGCTCACAACCATCCTGCTGGCAGTTTGAAACCGAGTAAGGAAGATATCAACATCACTCAAAAAATAAAAGACGCAGGAAAGTTATTGGACATCGATTTGCTCGACCATCTGATTCTGACGCAGAATAAATATTATAGTTTTAAAGACGAAGGGATTTTGTAATGATAGAAAGGATTAAGTATCAAGATATTAATTTTGAAAAATACAACAATTGCATAGAAAATTCTGTTCAGAAAAATTTCTATTGTGAAAAAGAAACACTCGATTTCTTAAGCAAAAATTGGGAACTTTTGGTTTATGGCGATTACGAAGCCGTGATGCCAATTCCGTTTGTGAAAAAGACTTTTTTCAAGGTAGTTTTAATGCCTTTGTTCTGTCAGCAATTGGGGATTTTTGGAAAGTCTAATGAATTAATTAATGAAAAATTTCTAAAGTTTTTGAAGACCAATTATAATGTCATCAATTATAGTTTCAATTTTCACAATGACTTTGAAAATGAATTGATTACAAAGAAAAACTTCTATCTTCCAGTTCAGGAATACGCTTTTCTCAGACGCAAAAAATATTTCAAAGGAAGAAAATC
>JAGNPP010000092.1 GCA_017989575.1 Chryseobacterium sp. | reverse complement strand
AAACAAGGATATTGAGCAAAATAACAGCATTAACTTTCATTCAATTTGTAAATGTTTTTGTATTTAATAGAAAAATGAATAATATTAAAATTGCTTTAGTTTGATAATGCACTACGAGTTATTTTTTATAAATTAGTACAAAAACTAAAATGACTTTAGGAACTAAACTTGGAAAACTTAGAAGAAATAAGAATCTGTCACAGTTTGAGATTGCAGAACAATTAGATATATCACAAAATGCATATAACAAATGGGAAAGTGACAAAACAAAACCTAATATTGAAAATTTATTTAAAATTTCTGTTTTTTATAATCTGAGCATTTACAACCTTTTAGATGATGTATCTAATATTGACACGACTGGATTAAAAATTGATGGCAATCATTTTAATTCAGAATTAATTGAAGAACTCCAACAAAATCAAGAACAAATTGCAAAACTATTTCAAAATCAAAACAAACTGATAGAAAGCTTATTAAAAAAATAACCCACAAAATCTGTGAGTTATTTTTACTATTTATTCTTGAAACTGTTAATCGCATTCACAGTAAAATCCGATAGAACTAAATTACCACTGATTCCGGCACGTTCTGCTAATAAGTCATCCCAATGTTCTGTTCCTTTCCAGAAGATTTTTTTTAGTTGAGACATTGCTTCCGGATTGGAAGTTGCTAATTTTTCAGCCAAAATTTGAATTTCCGCATCCATTTCTTCCGGAGTTTTATAAACATCCTGATACATACTTTTCTCTTGCGCCCATTCTGCGGAGTAAAATTCAGTTGCATTGATTGCCAATTGCGCAAAAGCCGAAGTTCCAATTTTCTTTTCTACAACAGGTCCAATCACGAAAGGCCCAATTCCAACAGCCAATTCACTAAGCTTTACAGAAGCATTTTCCGTTGCAAAAGTATAATCTGCCGCACACGCAATTCCAACACCGCCGCCAACAGCTTTCCCGTGGATTCTTGCGATAATCAATTTCGGAGATTTTCTCATTGCATTAATGACATTCGCAAACCCTGAGAAAAATGTTTTCCCAGTTTCGAAGTCTTTAATAGAAATCAGTTCGTCAAATGAAGCGCCTGCACAAAAGGCTTTTTCGCCACCGCTTTTCAGGATGATGACTTTTGCTTCTTCATTTTTTCCAAGGTTATTGATTTCTTCTACCAGATTTTTAAGTTGCGAGCTCGGCATCGAGTTGCTTTGTGGATGGAAAAACTCGATGGTTCCGATTCCGTTTTCTATGGTTGATGTTACGTAAGCGTTCATTTTATTAAATTAAATGATTAAAAAATTAAGACATTAAAAAATTACTTTGTTCTTAATTTATTCAAAATATGATTTTTGTGCTGAATCTGCAGCCCGACTTGAGCGGAAATCCTTTTTTGCTTTGACAAAAAGTTCTATTTAAACTGAAATGTCCTGCAAAAAAGATTGGGAGCGGAAGGCGGATAAAGCTGCCATAATTACAAAACTCCGAAAATACTTGATTCTTTTTACCTTTATTATTGTTTGTTGATTTATTCTTGATTCAGTTTCTTTACCATCGTCAAAATCGTAGCAATCGCGACAGTTTCTCCGGTTTCGTCGTAAACATCCACTAGCCAGCGGACGATTCCTTTGGCAATATCGTATTCGTCCCGTTTTTCCTGACTGATTTTTTCTTTGCAAGTAAACTTCACGCCAATCGTCATTCCGGGATAAACGGGTTTCACGAAACGGCATTCGTCCAAACCATAATTAAGCAAAACCGGACCTTTTCTCGGGTCAACAAATAAGCCTGCGGCTTTGCTCAAAATGAAATAACCGTGCGCTACTCTGCTTTCGAAAATCGTTCCTTCCAAAGAGGTTGCGTCCATATGCGCATAGAAATTGTCGCCGGAAACATTAGCGAAATTTGTAATGTCAGCTTCCGTCACCGTATGTTTTGCCGTGACGTAAGTTTCGCTGACTTTCAGTTCTTCAAAATACTTTCTGAATGGATGAATATTGTCCTCAAACTGTTTTCCGCCATATTGATATTGTTGCGTAATGTTGGTCAAAGTCGTTGGCGAACCTTGAATCGCCGTGCGTTGCATATAATGAAGAACGCCACGTTTTCCGCCCATTTCCTCGCCACCACCAGCTCTTCCGGGACCGCCGTGAACCAGCATTGGCAAAGGCGAACCGTGACCTGTACTTTCTTTGGCGCAATCGGAATTGAGAATCAAAATCCGTCCGTGCATCGATGCAGCTCCGATAACAAATTCTCTTGCAAAATCGTCATCAGCCGTCACGACAGAACAGCAAAGCGAACCTTTTCCCATTCTCGCCAACTCAATTGCTTCATCGATATTATGATAAGGAATAATCGTACTGACTGGTCCGAAAGCCTCAATGTTATGACAATCTGTATATTTAAAAGGGTCTGAATTAAGGAATAAAATCGGAGAAATGAAAGCACCTTTGTTTTTGTCCGCACCTTTCACATCAAAATCATCCAAATTCCCGAAAACGATTTCCTGAGTTTTTGATAATTCCTGAACTTTCTCGGAAACTTCTTTCACCTGGTCTTTATTTGCCAAAGCGCCCATTCTCACACCTTCGACATTCGGGTCGCCGATGATAACGGTTGAAAGTCTTTGTCCAAGCGCAATCTGAACATCTTCGACCAAATTGACAGGCACTAAAATTCTTCTCACCGCCGTACATTTCTGTCCGGCTTTGGTCGTCATTTCACGAACGGCTTCTTTGATGAACAAATCAAACTCAGCTGTTCCTTGTTTTGCATCTTCGCCCAAAACCATTGCATTTAGTGAATCGGCTTCCAAATTGAAAGGCACAGATTCTTCGAGAATCCTTGGATGAGACTTCAACATTTTCCCTGTCGAAGCCGAACCTGTAAAGGTCACGACATCTTCGCTCGTCACACTTTCCAGAATTCCGTTGGCTGAACCACAAATTAATTGCAGACTTCCTTCAGGTAAAATTTGGGAAGCGATGATTTCTTTAACGACAACTTCCGTCAAGAAACTTGTTGCTGTCGCAGGTTTCACGATTGCAGGAACGCCAGCCAAAAGGTTGACTGCAATTTTCTCCAACATTCCCCAAACCGGAAAATTAAACGCATTGATATGAATCGCAACCCCACGTTTCGGCGTGCAAATATGATGACCGATGAACGTTCCTTCCTTAGAAAGTTTCACAGATTCTCCATCTATATAATATGGTAAATCGGGAAATTGTCTTCGAAGTGATGCATTCGCAAAAAGATTTCCGATGCCACCTTCGATGTCAACCCAGCTGTCAGCTTTGGTTGCGCCGGTTGCCCAACTCACTTTGTAGAACGTTTCTTTCTTTTCCAAAAGATGAAAAGCGAGTTTCTTCAACATCAATCCTCTTTCCTGAAAGGTCAGTTTTCGAAGAGCCGGACCGCCAACTTTTCTGGCGTAATCCATCATTTCCGCAAAATCCAAACCTTTGGAAGTCGCTGTTGCCACCAAATCACCGTTGATGGAGTTATATAAAGCCTGCCCTTCTCCCTCTCCTTTTGTCCATCTGCCGAGCGCGTAATTTTCTAGTTGCATAATTTTATTTTTTAGACTTAGAGATAATAGACTGATAGATGATAGATTTTAAAAAGTCTATTTTCTATTCGTCTATCATCTATCCGTCTGATTTAAACTTTCTCAATAATCACCGCAAAACCTTGTCCCAAGCCAACACACATTGTTGCCAAGGCATATTTTTTATTTTGGTTTTGAAGTTCATACATTGCGGAATTCAGGATTCTCGCGCCACTCATTCCAAGTGGATGTCCGAGTGCAATTGCGCCACCGTTTGGATTGATTCTGGAGTCGTTGTCATCCAATCCCCAAGCTCTGATGCACGCCAAACTTTGTGCAGCGAATGCTTCATTCAATTCAATAATATCGATATCATTAAATGTCAATCCTGCTTTTTGTAATGCTAATTCCGCTGCTTTCACAGGGCCAATTCCCATTAATCTTGGTTCAACACCGACAACCGCGCTTGAAACTATTCTTGCTTTTGGCGTTAATCCAAATTCCTTAATCGCATTTTCCGAAGCTAATAAATTAACTGCTGCGCCGTCATTCAAACCAGAAGCGTTTCCTGCCGTGACCGTTCCATCTTTTTTGAAAGCAGTTCTTAATGTTGATAAGCCTTCTAAAGTTGTATCGTTTTTCGGGAATTCATCTTTATCAAAAATCAAAGCGTCACCTTTTCTTTGTGGAATGTTGATGGCAACAATTTCTTGCGCCAATCTTCCATTTTCCTGAGCAACTTTCGCTTTCCGCTGAGAATTAAAGGCAAACAAATCCTGATCTTCACAAGAAATTTGGTCACGTTCAGCCAGATTTTCTGCTGTTTCACCCATTGCGTCTACGCCATACATTTCCTTCATTTTTGGATTGATGAAACGCCAACCGAAAGTCGTATCATAGATTTTTGAATCACCGCCGTACGGGTTTTCAGATTTTGAAATCACCAATGGTCCACGCGTCATATTTTCCACACCGCCAGAAATCATCAAATCGGCATCGCCAACCTGAATTGCTCTTGCCGCATTAATCGCCGCCGACAAACCAGAAGCGCAAAGTCTGTTGACCGTTTCGCCGGGAACGTGATAATCCAAACCGGAAAGCAAAGCCGACATTCTTGCGATATTTCGGTTGTCCTCGCCAGCTTGATTGGCACAACCTAAAACGACGTCGTAGATTTTACTTTGGTCGATATTCGGATTTCTTTCCAATAATTTTTTGATGACAAAAGCCGCCATATCATCGGGACGAACGGAAGATAAACTCCCTTTCAGTTTTCCAATCGGCGTTCGGATGCCATCTATTATATATGCGTTGTTCATTTTTTATGATTGATTAATGATAATCGATTAATTATAGTCTTCGACTCCGCTCAGACTGACACTGTTTTAGAACGTTGTCACGCTGAGCATTTCGACTCTGCTCAATATAAACTCAATCGAAGCGTCTCTGATATTTAATTATAAAATTTCCTGCTCTGTTTTACTAAATTTCTAATAATTGGACTGCATCTGTATCGGTCTTCGTGGTAGAAATTATAAAGTTCATCGAGTTCGTTTTGGAGATTTTCTAAACCAAATTCATCTGCCCATTTCAATAAACCTTTTGGGTAATTCACGCCTTTTGTCATTGCTAAATCGATGTCTTCTGCGGAAGCAATGTTTAAGAAATAAGCATCTGAAGCTTCGTTCATTAGCATTACCAAGATTCTTTTGAATATTAATTCTAATAATTCCGGATTATCATTTGGTTTTGGTTGTTCTGCATTTTCAGAGTAATCATAAAATCCTTTTCCGGACTTTCTTCCGAAATAACCTGCTTCAAATAATCTTTTTTGTGTGAATGACGGTTTGAATTTTGGGTCGTAGAAAAATTCTTTGAACACACTTTCCGTCACTCGGTAATTCACATCGTGGCCAATGAAATCCATCAATTGAAACGGTCCCATTTTGAATTCGCCCAAACTTCTCATTGCAAAATCAATGGTTGCGCAGTCTGCAATTCCTTCTTCCAAAATCCGAATTGCTTCTCCGTAAAATGGTCTTGCCACGCGATTCACAATAAATCCAGGTGTATCTTTTGCAATCACCGGAAGTTTCTTCCAGCTTTCTACTAAGTTTTTTACTCTTGAAATCAAATCTTTATCCGTCTGAACGGCAGGAATAATCTCAACCAAAGCCATCAAAGGCGCCGGATTGAAAAAGTGAATCCCAATCACTCGTTCCGGTTTCTGACAAGCCGATGCAATGGATGCAATGGATAAAGATGACGTATTGGTCGCCAAAATGCAATCCTCGGAAACGAGACTTTCCAGTTTTTGAAACAAATCTTTCTTGATTTCCAAATCTTCAACAATAGCTTCGATGATTAATTCTGAATCTTTCAGTTCTGATAACTTATCGCTCAATCGGATATTATCGAAATAAATCTCCGCCTCTTCGAAGTTCATTTTTCCTTTCTCAGCCAATTTTTGGAATTGCGCTTCGAGATTTTGTCCTGCTTTTTCTACGGCAAGTGGATTGCTGTCGTACAACAAAACCTCGTTTCCGACTGTTGCCAAAACCTGTGCTATTCCGCTTCCCATTGCGCCACTACCGACTATTCCTATTTTCATTTTTTATTGTAAAATGTATGATGTAAAAAGTATAATGACTTTTACTACTTCGTTTTAATTTAACTCCAACAACTGTCAACTAACAACCATCAACCACGTCAATGGCATTTAAAATAATCAAAAGGCTCCTTACAATCATCGCATTGGTATAATGCTTTGCAGGCTGTGGAACCAAACTGACTTACCAAATAAGTGTGTTTTGAATGGCAAAGCGGACACTCGACCTCATCTGTTTTTGAGAATAATTCGTCATTATTTTTTGAATAGACTGGTGGTGCGATGCCGTATGCTTTCAGTTTTTGTTTTCCTTCTTCCGTCATCCAATCGGTTGTCCAGGCCGGACTCAATTGGTTTGTTATTTTGAGATTGTTGAAACCTTTTTCAATCAATTTCAGTTTAATCGACATATTAATCATCGATGTGGCGGGACAACCGGAGTAAGTTGGTGTCACAACCACTTCGATTTCGTCTTCATTGAATCGCACATCACAGATGATTCCCAAATCCAAAAGATTGAGAACGGGAACTTCCGGGTCGGGAACTTCCTTTAGGATTTGCCATATGTCGTTTTCTGTAATTGTCATTTTTTATTTTGAATTCTTTTTGAACGCAAAGTCCACAAAGATTTTTTTATCATTATTGAAAACATTTTAAGTTCGCAAAGGCGTAAAACTCAGCTAAGTTTGATATTATTTCCAAAGACTATCCCATTCATTCTCAAATTCCAATAAGTCTTTGAGATTAATAGCGATAGGATAATCTTTTAAAGTTATTTGTCTTGGTCTATTAAAATATTCATCATCCGTTTCAATTATTAATGAAACAAGTTCATTTTGGGATAGAATAAAATATCTTACATCATCTGTCTTATCAATATGAACAAATACAAATGGACAAGTGATTTTTCCTAAAATATTATTTCTTTGGCTTCTCATTAAACCAATCTGATAACTTTTGTGATTTTTTGTAGTCTTTACTTGGATATTTATTGTCTTCTCAATTTCTGGATTCATTCCAAAAATATCAACTGAAGGATAATTTTTAAGTGTTAAGCTTGCTACCCAGCCTTTTAAACTCATCATTCCGGCAACCAAATATTCGCCTGTCAAGCCAATTAAGTGTTTATCTAGCTTTCTCATTTTTTGCTGTAATCTTCCAAGTCGGCAACAAGTGCATCAACTTCTAATTTCGCTGATTGGTAATCTTTGAATTCAACTTCAATTTCTCCAAGATTTTCTAGCAAAATTAGCTTGACAATATTTGTTGGTCCAAGAGAATTATTACTGTTTAGTTTAATCGCCAAAATTTTGTCAAGACTTATGTATGTATCTCCGATTCTATATATCATTTTGAAATGTTTTTTATGTTAAAATTCACTCTAAATTATGTGTTTGCGTTATAATTCTACCATTCCATATTAGGATAAGTGCGTTGCATTATTTGCATTTCTGCTAAGATGTAACCCATTTTCTCAGTATGCTTTCCATCTTTTCCGCCTGTCAGTTTTCTTGATTTTTCGAAGTTGATGGATAAAGTGGCTTCGTTTAGGATTTCCAGAACTTTGGTTTCCCATTTGGTTCGGAAAGTTCTGATGTCCGGGATAATGTTTTGTTCGATTAATTCTAATTCCCAGTTTGTAGGAATGAACATTTCGTCTGTAAAATCTACCAAATCATTGACTGACTTCTGGATTTTGCTGTGGCTTTCTTCTGTGCCGTCGCCTAATCGAATCATCCATTCACTGCTCCATTTCAAATGATAAGTGACTTCTTTCAAAGATTTTTCTGCGATGGAAGCGAGTTTCAAATCTGAGTGGTGTTTCAGTTCTGTCAATAATAAATGATGATAAGCATCGAAGAAAAACTGTCTCGCAATCGTGTCTCCGAAATGGCCGTTTTCTTTTTCTACCAATAACAGATTCTTGAAATCACGTTCGTTTCTCAGGAACGCTAAATCGTCTTCGGTTTTTCCTTCGTTCTGAATCTCAGCGGCATATTGATAATAGTTGGAGGATTCTCCCAGTAAATCCAAAGCGATGTTTGACAAAGCAATATCCTGTTCCAAGACTGGACCTTTTCCGCACCACTCGCAAAGACGTTGGCCAAGAATCAGGCTTGTATCTGCGAGATGCAGGAGATAATTGAGCCAGTTGTTTTTATTGTTTTCCATTATATTTATGTTTTTGTGCTTGTGCGGCATACATCTTTAATAATTTATCTTGACGGTCTTTATTTATTAAGTTAATGTCATCCTTTGTCTTCGCAACATCATCGATTTTATCAACATAGTTCTTTGCCTTTCTTCTAATTTCATTTATTGCTTCTTGATTTTCATTATTTAAATATTCAACATCTAAGGCTCCTTTTTTCTTGATTTCTGAATTTATGTAGGAGTTGTTTACTCGCTCATTTTTCAAGTTTCTCGAATCTTTATAAGAACTTTTTGGTTTTTGAGAGAGTTTCTTTTCTGTTATAGAAAACCAATTGTTTGAAATAATGTAAGATATTATAATAGTAAAGAATTGAAGAAATAATAGCCAAGACATAAATACTTGCAAAAGTGTAAATATGGAAATTAAAGCAATAGCAGTATTTCTGCTATTCTTTCCAAACATTGCCGCCAA
>JAGNPP010000344.1 GCA_017989575.1 Chryseobacterium sp. | reverse complement strand
AGATTATGAATGGCACTATGATACAATATTTCCATTGGTACACAGAAGGAAATGGAAAACTTTGGGAAGAAGTAAAAAATAATGCTGAATATTTAGCAGATTTAGGAATTACTATGGCTTGGCTACCACCTGCTTACAAAGGAAATTCTGGAGGAAACTCCGTTGGATACGATCCTTATGATTTGTTTGATTTGGGAGAATTTGATCAAAAAGGAGGCATTAGTACCAAATACGGAAATAAAAAACAATACGCAGAAGCTGTAGAAGCGCTAAGAAAAGTAAATATAGGAACAATTGTAGATATTGTACTCAACCATAAAGCCGGCGGAGACGAAAAAGAAAAATTTAATGTTTATAAAGTTGATCCCAACAACAGACTCAATTTTCTTTCAGAACCATTTGAAATAGAAAGCTATACCAAATTCACTTTTCCGGGAAGAAATAAAAAATATTCAGATTTCGAATGGAATTTCACTTGTTTTAGTGGTGTAGATTATGCCGAAGGCCAAGAAGGCAATTTTATTTATCAAATTATCAACGATTTTGGTGACGGTTGGGAAGAAATGACCAGCAACGAAAAAGGAAATTATGATTTTTTGATGTACAACGATATAGACCACAGAAATCCTTACGTAAGAGAAGAGCTAAATTATTGGGCAAAATGGTATTATGACACTATAGAATATGAAGGTGTAAGATTAGACGCTGTGAAACACCAAAGTCCAGATTTTTACAAAGAATGGCTTTATACTTTAAGAAAAAATACAGGTAAAAATATCTTTGCTGTAGGAGAATTTTGGGCTCCCGGAGAAACAGAATTACTCGAAAAATATGTAGAAGATACCGAAGGAGCAATGAGTCTTTTTGATGCTTCTCTTCATAAAAACTTACATATCGCTTCAAAATCTGGCGACGAATATGATTTGAGAACAATTTTCGACAATACCTTTTTAAAATCTAATCCCACATTAGCAGTAACTGTAGTAGATAATCATGACACGCAGCCTTTGCAAGCTCTAGAAGCGCCTGTAGAACCTTGGTTTAAACCTATTGCTTATGCTCTAATTCTTCTAAGAGCAGACGGATATCCTTGTGTGTTTTATCCGGATATATTCGGAGCGCACTATACCGATAAAGACAAGGAAGGAAACGATCAGGAAATATTTCTGGATAAAGTAGAAAAAATAGAAGAACTTTTGAAAGCGCGACAACAATTCGCTTATGGAGCGCAAAAAGATTATTTTGAAGACGCGAACTGTCTTGCCTGGACCCGCGAAGGTGACGATGAACACGCTGGTTGCGCAGTAGTTTTAAGCAACAAAGATGCTTACGAAAAAACATTGGAAATGGGTGAAAAATATTCAGGGAAGCAATTCTATGATTTTATGGGATGGTTTTCCGAAAAAGTAACCATTGACGAAAACGGATGGGGAAATTTTCCGGTTCCGGCAGGAAATGTCTCGGTTTGGGTTCCCGAATAGGTAAAAAAATTCTGATGAAAAAAATTATTATCGAAGGCAAAAACATCAATAATATCGAGACCTTCTACGAGGAAGTAAATCGAGTTTTTATGCTACATGAAAATTGGAAAATTGCGCAGAGTTTAGATGCTTTCAATGATATGTTATACGGATCTTTCGGTGAGATTAAAGGAAAAGAAAAAATCCAACTGATCTGGAAAGATATGGAACAAAACCAAAAATCACTAGGCTTTCAAACAACCTTGGAGTTTTATCAAAACAAACTGAAATCTCCAGAAATTTTTAACCGTAAATTTGTTCTAAGTAAAATAGATGAACTGCATAATGGTGTAGGACTTACTTTCTTCGAAATTGTCTTAGAAATCATAGCCAATCACGACAATATTATGCTTATAAATGATTAAAAATTAAAAATTAAACGAAAAAATTTGCTGCTTTTGCATTATTTTTACTGAAATTTTTTTGAAATGTTGCAAAATTTGGCCTTCTATCTTACGTTAGTCATTGTCATTGTGCTGCTTATCATGCTTGCGCAAAAGATAAAAGTAGCTTACCCTGTTCTTTTGGTTTTAGCGGGATTGGGAATTAGTTTTATTCCAGGTACTCCAATTGTAGAGATCGAGCCAGAACTCATCTTCTTTATTTTCTTACCGCCCTTGCTTTATGAAGCCGCATGGAATTCTTCTTGGAAAGAACTTTGGAGATGGCGAAGAATTGTCTTTAGTTTTGCGTTTGTAGTTGTTTTTTTTACTGCAATTGTGGTAGCTTTTGCTGTAAACTATCTTATTCCTGGATTTTCTTTGGCATTAGGTTTTTTGTTAGGCGGAATCGTATCTCCACCAGATGCAGTAAGTGCAGGAGCTATTTTAAAATTTGTAAAAATCCCGAAAAGATTCCAATCTATTTTAGAAGGAGAAAGTTTGTTGAATGATGCATCCTCCCTCATTATTTTTCGCTTTGCATTAATTGCTGTGGCAACAGGACAATTTATATGGCATCAAGCTATTGTGGATTTTATTTGGATGTGTGTAGGCGGAGCAGGAATTGGGGTTTTAATTGCTTTTCTCTTTATGAAAATGCATAAATTACTGCCAACTGACGCCAATATGGATACCATTTTCACCCTTGTAGCTCCGTTTATTATGTATCTCGCTGCGGAAGAATTTCACGCTTCCGGCGTACTGTCGGTGGTAAGCGGTGGATTATTTTTATCAGTTCGCCGACATCACTTTCTTAGTGGAACATCGCGGCTTCACAGCATAAATGTTTGGGAAAGTTTCAGTTTTTTACTCAACGGAATGGTATTTATGCTGATTGGGCTGGATCTTCCGCTAATTGTTTCGGGGCTTGGCGACACCAGCATTTATCAAGCAACGATGTATGGGGTTGTAATCACCGTAGTTCTTATTATCATTAGAATGTTCGCCAG
>JAGNPP010000343.1 GCA_017989575.1 Chryseobacterium sp. | reverse complement strand
AAGTTCCAGATTTCAAAGGATTTTCCGTAGTTCCAGATTTGTTGGCTCCTTTATATAACTCTGTAGTTTTTTTACTGGTTTCTGTAATGTTAAAAGAAATTAATTTATAAATTTTATTATTTTCAACTTTCAATGCTTCCACGCTAATTCCTGCACTTTCTGCTTTTTCAGTTTCATTGTAGAAATAATAAACACTGCTTTTTGGTTTAGCAGAAATAGAGTTGATTTTCAAATCCTGAATATCTTTTGCTGGCAAAGCCTCCCAAACAAACTGATCCAAAGAAACCTGATTGGTCGTTTTAATATTAAGATTTACAAAGATAGAATTGGGCTCTACCTGATAATTGTAATTGCTAAAGAAAGGATAAGTTACCACTTCGGATCCGTAATCCATTTGCTTGTAACCATCCCAAGTCAGAGAAATCTTTTGAGAATAGCCAAATACAGAAATCACGCTAAGGACAAAGATGTAAAATTTGAATTTCATCAAAGGTATTTTAATTAGAATACAAAATAAACGAATTTTTTAAAAAAATGGTATATAATAAAATTAAATTATCTGCGTTTTATCAAAAAAAGGTAAACAATATTTGATTAATTAAAGAATTTACTTTTTCTTTGTACTTTGAAAATTTCTATATCAGATTATGAAAAAAATAAGGTTGTTTTCGATCATTACTTTAAGCTCTGCATTACTTTTGGTAAGCTGTGGAGGTGGTGGTAACACTAAAAAAGGTGGTGGAACAAAAGGGTTTGTAAGCAAGACCGGATGGAAACCAAACGAAAAAGATGGTTGGTTCTTCTCTGGCAAGCAACAAAAACCTAAAGCTTGGCCAGGAATGGTGTATGTGGAAGGCGGTACTTTTACCATGGGATTGGTAGAAGACAACGTAATGCACGACTGGAATAACACACCAAGAAGAATGCAGGTAAGTTCGTTCTTCATTGGAGATACAGAAATTACAAACTCAGAATACAGAGAATATACAACTTGGCTTAAGTTCGTATTCCCTTCTTCTGATCCTAGCTTCAAGCATATCTACTCAGGATCTTTACCAGACACTTTGGTTTGGAATAATAAATTGTCTCGTAACGATTACGCAGAAACTTATTTCAGATCACCCGAGTTTGATTACTATCCAGTAGTTGGAGTTTCTTGGTTGCAGGCTACAAAATATTGTGACTGGTTGACTGAGAGAGCCAATGAAAGAGCCCTTATGAAACAAGGGGTGATAGCAAAAGATATCTATTCGGGCGACAAAGCAGCGACTGCAGGTGCGACTTTCAATATGGATAAGTTCAAATCTAATGATGCAGAACTTGATGCTTACGTGGACAAAGAAAAACTTCAGAAAAGAAGTGGTATCAAAACTTCCAACGAAAGAATTGCTGCAGCCAACAGAAATGCAGTTTCTGGAATTGTGGAAAAATTCAGACTTCCAACAGAAGTGGAATGGGAATTTGCTGCACTTGGTCTTCAAAAACAAAGAGATTATAACAATTACCTTGGTAAATCTACTCAGATAGAAAGCATCAAAGGTAAAAAAGGTAGAAACCGTGGGATGTATCTTGAGAATTTCAAAATGGGACGTGGAGATTACTCTGGTGTTGCAGGTTGGAAAAACGACGGATCTCCAACTACTGCTGATGTGAAACAATATCCTTCCAACGATTTAGGAATCTACGGAATGTACGGTAACGTTGCAGAATGGGTAGCCGATATCTACAGACCAATGATTGATGAAGAATTCAGTGATTTCAATTATTTCAGAGGTAATGTAGTAGTACAAGCTGTGAAAAATGAAGATGGATCTTACAAAAAAGTAGGAAACATGGAAATCAAATATGATACTCTTGCAGATGGCCGTTTGGTTTACAAAGGATTACCAGGAGAATTTGAAAAGAAAATTGTAGAAGATAACAGAAACTACAGAGATGGAGATTATCAATCTTCCTTGGATGCAGGAGGAACACCGCCAAGTGATAGTGCAGATTTTAATATGTACAACTCTGTGAAACCAACTTTCATTGTTGATAAAAGTGGAAATGTAGTTCTACAAAAAGCCAAAAATAAAGCAAGTTCTCATATCAATGATTACAGTAGAGTAGTGAAAGGAGGCTCTTGGTTAGATTCAGCATATTGGTTGGATCCAGGTCAAAGAAGATTCAAAAACCAAATGAAAGGTTACGGATGGATTGGTTTCCGTGTAGCACAAGATGCTAAGAACAACAAAACAAAACGTACAAAAAGATAATTCTCAAGTACGACAATTAATACAAAAACAGCAGAATTTTCTGCTGTTTTTTTTGTTTCAAATCAACCCATTTGATTATTTTTGAATTATGAATATAAGTGAATTTTATCCAATCTATCTGCAAAGCAAAAACGTTGTGATAGACAGCCGCAAAATAGAAGAAGGAAGTATTTTCTTTGCCTTCTCCGGAGAGAATTACAACGCTGCGGAAAAAGCCAAAGAAGCCATTGAGAAAGGAGCATTGGCAGTGATCGTGGAAGATGAAAACTATTACGATCCTGAGAATCATATCTTTTATGTTCCTTCAACGCTGATATTCTTACAACATCTATCCATATTACACAGAGATCAGCTTGATATTCCAATCATTGGCCTTACGGGAAGCAACGGTAAAACCACAACAAAAGAGTTAATTAGTACCGTTTTATCAAGCAAATTCAAGACGCAATTCACTTTTGGCAATCTTAATAATCACATTGGAGTTCCATTAACATTGCTTTCTATTCGAAAAGAGCACGAAATTGCAGTCATAGAAATGGGTGCAAATCATCAGAAAGAAATCGAAATGTTGTGCGAAATAGCAAAACCAAACATCGGTTACATTACCAATTTCGGGAAAGCGCATCTTGAAGGTTTTGGTGGTTACGAAGGTGTAATAA
>JAGNPP010000342.1 GCA_017989575.1 Chryseobacterium sp. | reverse complement strand
CTATCTGATAATTAATTTTTTATGAATTTAATACAAGTTGTTTTCTTTGATAATTTTAATATTTTGAATAATATTTTAGATAAACTCAAAATTAATATTAATAATAATTAAATGAGGCTGATGTGTTATTGAATTTTTGCTAAAAGAACACTTAATTTATGTTATGTGTAATTTAATCAAAAGTTAAGTAATTGTTATAGTGTTGATAATTAGTATTTTGAGTATTTATTGTGTTCTATTTACATAACATTTAATTAACAAAATTGAAATTAAATTAACGTTTTTTAACATTCTTCGCATTCTCCTTTCTGCAAGTCTATTGAAGCGTTCGGAATTTTGATTTAGCTGGATAAAATGGCGTAAAAGCCAGAATTAGAAGTTCGGGAAGTCATACGGGGTATCTTTGTAGAGTCAAAACCCAAAAAAATAATTCAAAATGATCAAAAGATTTTTTCTTGTAGTCATAATGATGATTTCCACACTTAGCATTTATTCTTTCAAGAGTTATGCCACAGATGCTAAAACAAGTTTTGCATCGTTCTACCACGATAAGTTTAATGGTAGGAAAACAGCAAGCGGAGAAATTTTCAGTAACAAAGAACTTACCGCTGCCAATAAAACGCTTCCTTTTGGAACAGAAGTAAAAATTACTAATTTGATTTCTGGGAAGAGTGTTGTAGTTAGAGTTAACGACAGAGGACCATACCACTCATCTAGAGCCTTTGATCTCTCAAAAGCTGCGTTTGATTCAATAGGCGACCTTAGAAAAGGAACTATCGCAATTGAATATGAAATTATCGACTAAAATTCAACTTATTTTAAAGTTTAAAAAGCCATCCGAATCCGGATGGCTTTTTTAGTGGATTGAATATAGATTCAAAATCCTATCTGAAAATTTTCTTGATGATATTTCCAATCTCGACAAAATCATCGTGATTGCGGACAGATCGGATTTCCGTATTGTCATTGTCCGTTTTGGAGTACGGATAAATCAGTAGATAATTCTTGTTCGGAAGTTTTTTGTTGAGGAAATCCGGAATGTAACGCATCTTCGGAAAGTATGAGGTCATTCCTCGTTTTGCCAGGATGAGAATCAATCCTTCGTTATCTTTTATTTTTTCTGCCTTCTTCTCAGCATCTGCCCAAGAATTAATCACAACAAAGTCTGCTTCAATATTCACTTTCTTGATGATTTTCTTTAAGACATTAATAATATTTTCAGGTGCATAAAAACTGATCACCGCACCAGAATTTTTACCAATGTTCCAAACTCTCGCTAATGAATGGAAGAATCCAGATTCCAAATGCGCATTCTCGGGAATCATCACTAGATAACGTTTAACCGTCGAAAGTGGTTGTGCCGCGTGGTAAACGAAGATATTGATGTCATTATTCTGCAAATAACCATTATAAAGATTATCAGCGAATGACGGGGAGAAACCTTTCTCGTCTTCCAATCCAATGATGAGGTCGGTGATTTTTTGTTCTTTCACCACATTATTAATTCCATTAATTACATCGTTGTCGTAACGTGTCAGAGGCTTTAATTTTACATCTGCGGCAGAAGCGGTGTTCACGGCGTAACTCAGGATTTTTTCAGCGTTTTTGATGGACGAATCATTTTTATCTTCATTAATGACATTCAGTCCGAACATATTCTCTGTGTTGGAATGATTTTTCACCAATAATCCAAGGTTTACAGTTTTATCAACCATTCCTTCATAATTAAGTGCCAGAAGGATGTTTTCTTGTTCGTGATTGTTTCCGGTAAGTGTATCTTCATTTTCTGCTTCTGCAATTTTTTCCGCGCTCGCCATCGAGATGAAGGATGAAATGGTACACGAAATTAGTATTAATAAAATACTACCGTTCAAAACGTGTTCGTTTAGAAGTCTAATTGGTTCTCCAGATTCACTTTCAGAAAGGATAATGTTGTAACCAACCATTACCGCTGCTAGAGTTGCTGCAGCAGAAGCGGAACTTAATCCAAAAATCAATTTCCCTTCTTGTTTTGACAGTCGGAAGGTTTTCTGAGTCAAAACTGCGGCTACATATTTCCCTAAAATGGAAGCAACCAGCATCACAGAGGCTACTTGAATGGTTTCCCAACTTTTGAAAAACACTGTGAAATCTATCAACATCCCAACGCTGATCAAAAAGAAAGGAATGAAAATCGCATTCCCGACAAACTCGACACGATTCATCAATGAAGAAGTGTGTGGAATCAATCGGTTCAAAGCCAATCCAGCCAAGAATGCGCCGATGATGGCTTCAACTCCTGCCAATTCCGCCAAAAGAGCTGCGAGATAAATCATCACCAATACAAAAATATACTGCGAAATTTTATCATCCACTTTCTTAAAAAACCATCTGCCAATAATCGGGAATATTAATAAAACAACCAATCCGAACGCCAGAACCGAAGCGGAAAGCTTAATCCAAAACTCACAGCCAACTTCTCCTTGCGACATTCCAACGACAACGGCCAAAACCAATAGCGCAAGAACGTCTGTAATCATTGTTCCGCCAACGGTGATGTTCACCGAGAGATTTTTGGCAACTCCTAATTTGCTGACCAAAGGATAAGCAATCAAAGTGTGTGAGGAGAAAAGACTGGCGAATAAAACCGTAGTTAAAATCGAAAATCCTAATATGTAATAACCGCCCAAAAAGCCCAGTGCAAAAGGCACTAAAAACGTGTAAAGGCCAAAACCCAGACTTTTCCATTTGTTCTTTTTGAAATCGCCCATATCTATTTCCAGACCTGCGAGAAACATAATGTAGAGTAGTCCTGTGGTTCCTGTCACAACAATACTGCTGTCCCGGGAAAGCACATTGAAACCATTCGGACCAATGATGGCACCAGCAATGATGAGTCCCAAAAGATGCGGAACTTTTATTTTATTGAGTAATAGTG
>JAGNPP010000341.1 GCA_017989575.1 Chryseobacterium sp. | reverse complement strand
GAATCCCAGAGAAACTGCCATCTGCGAACGGGCAGCCATAAAATCATCCATAATCTTTATTTGATGGTAAAGTTAGTTTTAATTTCAAAGTTTCAATTGTGATTTGTCAAGACAATTGTCATATTTTGAGCAAAAGAAATGTTTAGATTTGTTAAATTTACAGATAATGAGAAAGTCTAATATATTTCCATATTATATAAATTAGTTAAGCATAATGAAAAATAATTTTAAGTATTTAATAATTAGCTTTTTTAAAAAACCAAATACAATGAATAATCTCATAATGTTATTTAAAATTTTGAGCTTTATAAACTTAGTCTTATTCCTAATATTAATATCAAGCTTTTATTTTATAGATGTAATTTTATACAAATTGTTTGTAATATCATTATTCATAGGTTACATCAACCTTTTTTTTCTGATAGTCTTATTGTTGAAAAGTTATAAATTAATATTTTATATTTTATTAAACCTCATCACAGTGCTTTTTTATTGGTGTGATTTATTTGGTTTTACAACTTTGATTTCAGAGTAATAGCATTAATGAAATATTCTCTAAAAGAAGTTGAAATAATATTGATTTTCAAAGAGATTTTCTTTTAAATATATGTTCAAACTAATTTAAAAGTAAGTTGTTGATTTTTCTTAAATTTGCAGGTCGTTCAGACAATCATAAATCTTTACAATTAAAATATGTTACCAAAAATAAATCCACTCAACACTTCCGCTTGGAAAGCACTAAATGATCACTTTGCAAACAACGATTTCGAACTGAGAACACTTTTCCAGTACAACGAAAACCGTTTCAAAGATTTTTCATTAGAAACAGAAAGTTTCCTTTTCGATTATTCTAAAAATTTAGCTGATTCCAGAACAATCGAATTATTGCTTGATCTAGCCAAAGAAACCGAATTGAAATCGGCAATCAAAAGTATGTTTGCGGGAGACAAGATCAATGAAACGGAAGGCAGAGCAGTGCTTCACACAGCATTGAGAGATTTTTCTGGTAAAGAGATTTTGGTAGATGGAGAAAACATCAAACCTGGAATCAAAAAGGTTTTGGATCATATGAAAGCTTTTTCGGAAAGCATCATTTCCGGTTCTCACAAAGGTTTTACAGGAAAAGAGATCACAGATGTTGTAAATGTTGGAATCGGAGGTTCAGACCTTGGACCAGTGATGGTTTGTTCTGCGTTGAAGCATTTCAAAACAAGATTGAACGTTCATTTCGTTTCCAATGTTGATGGTAATCACATGGTTGAGGTGGTGAAAGACCTTGATCCAGAAACCACACTTTTCATCATCGCTTCCAAAACGTTTACAACTCAGGAAACAATGACCAATGCCAAATCTGCAAAAGATTGGTTCTTGAAATCTGGTGCAACTGAAGCGGATGTTGCAAAACATTTTGTAGCTTTATCAACTAATATTCAGTCGGTTAAAGCGTTTGGAATTGCGGAAGAGAACATCTTCGAATTCTGGGATTGGGTTGGCGGTCGTTACTCACTTTGGAGTGCGATTGGATTGAGCATCGTCCTTTCTGTTGGCTATGAAAACTTCGAACAATTGTTGAGAGGTGCACACGATACAGACGTTCATTTTCAAACTGCGGAATTAGAAAATAATGTTCCCGTTTTGATGGGACTTTTAGGAATTTGGTACCGTAACTTCTTTGCAGCGGGAACTTATGCGATTTTGCCGTACTCTCAATATCTTGACCGTTTCGCAGCCTACCTTCAACAAGGTGATATGGAAAGCAACGGAAAATCGGTGGACAGAAATGGCGAATTTGTAGAGTACGAAACTGGACCGATCATCTGGGGAGAACCTGGAACCAACGGTCAGCACGCGTTTTATCAACTGATCCACCAAGGAACAGAATTGATTCCGGCAGATTTTATCGCTTATGCAAAATCAGTCAATGAAGTAGGCGAGCATCAGGATATTTTGTTGGCAAACTATTTCGCACAGACAGAAGCTTTGGCTTTCGGAAAAACGGAGGATGAGGTTTTCACAGAACTGAAATCATCAGGAAAATCAGAAGAGGAAACAGAATTCCTTTTACCATATAAAGTTTTTGCAGGAAATACACCCACCAATTCATTCTTGTTCAAGGAATTGACGCCGTTCACATTAGGACAATTGATTGCTTTATACGAGCACAAGATCTTCGTTCAAGGTGCGATCTGGAATATCTTCAGTTTTGACCAGTTCGGCGTTGAACTTGGAAAAGTATTGGCAGGAAAGATCCTTCCAGAACTTGAGAACGAAGGCAAAGTGGAAACGCACGACAGCTCTACAAACGGACTGATCAATTATTATAAAGGAAATAAGTAATTGATGCTCAGCCGGGAATTGAAAGATAAAATCAAGCGAAAGATCAACTATTTTAAGTTGATTTTAAGCGGGGAAACCAAACATTTGAAAAGGGAAATTAGTATTCCAAAAAAATGGTTTGGCAATGACTACGGCGGTTTTTCGTGGCTACAGATTTTGTTGATGAAAACTCGGTAATTTATTCATTCGGGATTGGAGAAGATGTTTCTTTTGATACAGAGATCATCAAAAAATATAATGCAAACGTCTACGGATTTGATCCAACCCCAAAATCAGTGAAATGGATCTCTGAGCAAATTCTGCCAGAAAAATTCAGATTCTATGATTTTGGAATTAGTGATAGGACCGGAATGGCAACATTCTACTTCCCGAAAAATCCGGATTTTGTTTCCGGAAGTGTGGTAGAACAAAGTAATATCGATCTCGAAAACGGAATCGATGTTCAGTTGAAAACATTGGACGATACGGCTCATTTTCTTGGACATCAAAAAATTGATATTCTGAAAATGGACATCGAAGGTTAGGAATATGATGTGTTGGAAAACATTGTAAAATCGAATCTATTCATCGGTCAGATTTTGAT
>JAGNPP010000340.1 GCA_017989575.1 Chryseobacterium sp. | reverse complement strand
TCATATAAAAATGGAGCAAATGCTTTTGCTAAATCGTCATCAGATTGCAACATTAAATAGTGGTGGTTGAACCATTTGTTTTTTTCCGGGTCAAATTTGGCTCCAGCCTTATGAACTCTATTCAAATCAAACGCTTCCACTAATTCTTCAAGTGAATATAATTCTTTGTCCGTTCCGTCGTTCCAACCCAATAAGGCTAAAAAGTTGATTACAGCTTCAGGGAAAAATCCTTTTTCTCTATAACCTGACGAAATTCCTTCAGCCGTTTTCCATTCCAAAGGAAATACTGGAAAACCTAATTTATCGCCATCGCGTTTCGATAATTTTCCGTTTCCAACAGGTTTCAAAATCAAAGGTAAATGTGCAAATTCAGGAGCGTCCCAACCAAAAGCTCTGTAAAGTAAAAAATGGAGTGGAAGCGAAGGCAACCATTCTTCACCACGAATCACGTGTGTCGTTTCCATCAAATGGTCGTCCACGATATTCGCTAAATGATAGGTTGGCATTCCATCGCTTTTAAACAAAACTTTATCGTCTAATAAATTCGAATCAAACTTAATATCACCACGAATGATGTCTTTCAATTCTAAAATTTCATCAACAGGTGTTTTAAATCGAATAACATAATCTTCGCCCTTTGCAATTCTTTTTGCCACTTTATCAGCGTCAAACGTCAACGAATTGTCTAATTGTTCGCGAATTGTATGATTGTAAATGAAAGTATTTCCTTGTTCTTCGGTGTTTTTTCGCAATTGGTCTAAATCTTCTGTAGAATCAAAAGCATAATAAGCCCAACCGTTTGCAATCAACTGTTCGGCATAACTTTGATACAAATGTTTACGTTCGCTTTGACGGTAAGGCCCAAATTTTTCATTTTTTCCAACAGTTTCATCTGGCGAAATTCCCAACCATTCCAAAGCTTCTAAAATATATTCTTCAGCTCCAGGAACAAAACGATTTTGGTCGGTATCTTCAATTCTCAAATAGAACGTTCCACCGTGTTTTTTTGCAAATAAATAGTTGAACAATGCGGTTCTAACTCCGCCAATATGTAAAGGTCCCGTCGGACTTGGTGCAAAACGCACACGAACTTGCTTTGACATTTTAGGTATTTTTTTTTGCAAAGATAAGATATGTAAAATCTTTATTGTCACTGATTATTAAGTTTAAAGTGATTTAATCTGTGTAAATCTTTTAAATCTGTGGCAGAATATTAAATTTATGTTTCTCCTCTAACATTATTTAACATTTCAAGTTCAGATAAATTCATACTTTTATCGGTTATAACTAAAATGGCTTACAATTTGGAAAACAAAGCATTGATTTATCAGAAATTAGAAGCATTTATCCGCAAATTCTATACAAATGAATTGATAAAAGGAATTTTATTTTTCGTCGGTTTGGGATTGTTGTATCTTTTGTTTACACTTTTTGTTGAATATTTTCTATGGCTGAAACCATTAGGAAGAACAATTTTGTTTTGGACTTTTATAATTGTTGAACTATTTTTAGCTGTTCGATACATTCTGTTTCCAATTTTCCAATTATTTAAAATCAAGAAAGGAATTGATTTCAATCAAGCTTCCGTTATTATCGGAAATCATTTTGGCGAAGTCAATGATAAGCTTACTAATTTCTTGCAACTTTCAAATGATGAAAATTCTTCTGAATTATTAATCGCTTCGATTGAACAGAAAGCGAAAACACTTCAGCCAATTCCTTTTCAGAATGCAGTTAATTTTAAAGGAAATAGAAAATACATTCCATTAGCCATTTTGCCAATTTTGTTTTTCGCTTTTTTCTACCTTTCAGGAAATAGTAAAATGATAAGTCAAAGTTTGAATCGTGTGGTGAATTATCAAGAACAATTTACGCCACCAGCTCCATTTGAATTTATTATTTTAAATAAAAATTTGACGACACAAGAAGGTACAGATTTTACAGTTCAAATTAAATCGGTAGGAAATGTAGTTCCTGAAAACGCGATGGTTTTTATTGATAACGAAAGTTATTTTATGGAAAGTTCCAAAGCCGGTGTTTTTGAGTACACGTTTTCTAAACCACAAAGGAATATTTCGTTCCACGTGGAAGCTAACAAAGTTTCATCTCTGGATTATGAGTTGAAAGTAGTTGAAGTTCCAACGATTGCTAATTTTGAAATGACGATTCAATTTCCTTCTTATTTGAATCGAAAATCAGAATCTATTCAAGGAACTGGTAATGCAATTGTCCCAGAAGGTTCTAAAATAACTTGGAAAATGGCAACTCAATCTACAGATAAGGTAGAATGGACTGATTTTAAGACCAAATCGACATTTTCTTCTTTGAATAATAACTTTAATTGGAGTAAAATTATTTCGCAAAATACAGATTATCAAATTATTACTTCGAATAGAAATGTTCAAAGTTTTGAAAAATTAAACTATCAACTATCGGTTATCAAAGACCAATTTCCTGTTATTTCTGTGAATAACGTTCCTGACAGTCTCAAAGTGGATGAAAATGTCATTGTTGCACAAGTTTCTGATGATTATGGTTTGTCTAAATTGCAAATTGTCTATTATCCAGCGAATGCAAAGAACAAAGTCTTTAAGAAAGAGTTGGCTGTTAAGAAAGATGTTTTCGACCAGTCCGTTTTCAGCTTCCCTGGAAATTTGCCAGTTGAAGAGGGAGTTTCGTATGAATACTATTTTGAAATTTTTGATAATGATGTCTTGCATAACTTTAAAAGCACAAAGTCAACCGTATTCTCGAATCGCATTCAAACGCTTCAAGAAAAACAAGATGATTTGATGCAACAACAAAACAGCAATATTAATGGTTTACAAAAATCGTTGAAATCGCAAGACAAACAACTTTCCGAGTTGGATAAATTACAAAAATCAAATAAAGAGAAAAGTTCGCTGGAATTTAAAGACCAACAAAAAGT
>JAGNPP010000091.1 GCA_017989575.1 Chryseobacterium sp. | reverse complement strand
AATAGACATCGAACTTTACAAAAAAATGCCTCTCAACAGCGGAATGGGTTCCAGCGCAGCGAGCAGTGTTGCAGCTTTGGTTGCTATCAATGAATTGATGGGAAAACCATTTTCACGACAAGAATTGTTACCTCTCGCAATGGAAGGCGAACGAATCGCTTGCGGAAATGCACACGCAGACAATGTTGCGCCGGCACTTTTGGGCGGTCTGGTTTTGGTTAGAAGTTACGAGCCGTTGGATGCGCTCAAACTGCCTTATCCAAAAGATTTATCGGTGGTTTCCGTTCATCCGCACGTCGACGTTCCTACAGGCGAGGCGAGAAAAATCATCAAGGAAAGAATCAGCCTGAAATCTGCCGTTCAACAATGGGGAAATATCGCCGGATTGGTCGCTGGATTTTGCACCAACGACCTTGGTTTGGTCAGCCGAAGTCTCGAGGACGTCATCATAGAGCCGGTTCGCGCAATGTTGATTCCGTATTTTTACGAGATGAAACAGCTCGCTCTGGACAATGGTGCGATTGGTTTCGGGATTTCCGGTTCCGGCCCGTCGGTTTTCGCTTTGTGCGAAAAGAAGGAAATTGCAGAAGTTATTTCTCAAAAAATCAAGGAATTACTTAATCAAAAAAATATAGAAAGCGAATCATTCGTCACAAAAATCAACGACGAAGGCGCGAGAGTCATTAATTAAAATAATTTGGGCAGCTATTTCCGCCTTCCGTTCCCTCCCGATTTTACATCGGGATCCACTCAAGTCGGGCTGCAGATTCGTCGTTAAATCAAGATTTGTCTTAAAAACCCAATATTGTCATCCGTTAGAAACCTAATGAAGTGGTTCGAAGAAGTCAATTTAAACTGTTGAGACTTCTACGGAATGACTATATTGTGGTAAACAAATCTGCAAAATTTGCTAAATCTGCGAGAAATTAAAAATTCTAACTTTTATAAGCGAAGCGGCTTTGTGAACCTTAAAAATATTTTCAAAGTGAGTCAAAAAAATCTTTGTGCACTTTGCATTAAAATTTTAAATCTATCAACCAACAACCATCAACTATCAACCAAAATGAAATACATATCAACAAGAAAACAAGAAGAAACCAACATCAAAATAGCCATCCTAAAAGGTTTGGCAGATGACGGTGGACTTTTTATGCCCGAATATATTCCACAATTGGAAGCGGACTTTTTTGAAAATTTACCCAATCTAAGCCTTCAGGAAATCGGTTTCCGAGTAGCAAAAGAATTTCTCGGCGAATCCATTTCCGATGACAACTTAAAAGAAATCATCGATGAAGTTTTGAACTTCGAAATTCCGGCTGTGAAAATCAGGGAGAATATTTATTCCCTGGAATTATTCCACGGTCCAACGATGGCTTTCAAAGATGTTGGCGCGCGATTTATGGCGAGAATGATGGCTTATTTCTCAGAAGGAAAACCGATGAAAGTTGTTGTGGCGACTTCTGGCGACACGGGAAGTGCGGTTGCATCAGGGTTTTTCAATGTTCCGGGAATTGAGGTTTACATTCTTTATCCCAAAGGAAAGGTAAGTCCGTTGCAGGAAAAACAGTTGACAACCTGGGGCGGAAATATCAAAGCTCTGGAAATAGACGGGACTTTCGATGATTGTCAGGCTTTGGCAAAACAAATTTTGTCAGACGAAGAACTGAATCAGAAATTTACTTTGACATCGGCGAACAGTATCAATATCGCCAGATTAATTCCACAATCATTCTATTATTTCTGGGCATTTGCACAACTTCAAAAATTAGGAAAACCAATTGTTTTCTCTGTTCCAAGCGGAAATTTTGGAAATTTAACAGCCGGACTTTTTGCAAAGAAAATGGGATTGCCAATTCATCAATTCATCGCTGCAACCAATGCGAATGATGTTGTTCCAAAGTTTTTGGAAACTGGAAATTACGAATCGAAACCTTCAAAACAAACCATCAGCAATGCAATGGACGTCGGAAATCCAAGCAATTTTGAAAGGATGAAAAGTCTTTTCAATGATGATGTTTCTGAATTCAAAAAAGAGATTGAATCGTATTCTTTTTCGGATGAAGAAACAAAATCGACGATGATAAAAGTGAAGAATGATTTTTATTACATTTTAGACCCGCACGGAGCAGTTGCTTATTTAGGATTAGAAACTCTTCGACAAGCTCAGAGTGACAAAAAAAATGAAAGTTTCATCGGTGTTTTATTGGAAACCGCTCATCCTGCAAAGTTTGTGGAAGTCGTGGAAGAAGTCTTGAAAGAGAAAATCGAAATCCCCGAAAAGCTTGAAGCTTTCAACAAAAAGGAAAAACAATCTTTGGAATTTCCAGCGGACTTTGAATTGGTAAAACAATTTTTGATGGAGGAGAAGTAAAAACCTCAAAAGGCACAAAGGCTTTGAAAATCATATATACAATTTTGTCATTCTGAAAGAATCTAAACGAAGCTGTAGAGATTCTTTCAGAATGACAAACTCGATGTTAATTGTAAGAGCTTTTCTTTTGTGACTTTTGTGGTTCAAAATTTATTCTAATAAAAATGTTTCAATATAGGTTTCTAATCCCAAATAAAATCCTATCTTTGCATCCGAATTACATAATAATCATTAAATAATATTGGAATGTATTTAACAACTGAAAAAAAGTCAGAAATTTTCGCAAAGCACGGAAAATCTGCAAATGACACAGGAAGCGCTGAAGGACAGATTGCTCTATTCACTTACAGAATCAACCACCTTTCTCAGCATTTGAAAGCTAACCGTCACGATTTTGCTACAGAGAGATCTCTAGTAATGTTGGTAGGTAAGAGAAAATCTCTTCTTGATTACTTGAAGAAGAAAGAAATCTCCAGATACAGAGCTATCATCGCTGAATTGGGAATCAGAAAATAATTTCCGCTTTCAAGCAAAAAATTAAAGCAACTCAATTTGGGTTGCTTTTTTTGGTTAATTGTCATTTCAAAATTGGAATAGTGAGACATTTTAAGGAGCTATTCCCGCTGTCCACTGTATCTTTTTTGTCATTGCGAATGACGTGAAACAATCAATTTGAAACTTTTCAGCGCAATGACAAAAAAGGATGCCATTCCCATCGGGGCTAGGGGTTTTGTCTGAAGAAGTTAGTTTCAGCTAAACTTTACCGAAGTTAAATCTAGGCTACTAAAGAAAAAATAAAGCAACTCGACTTGGGTTGCTTTTTTGTCTTTAAAATCTTTTAATTCATTCTTCGATTTTCATTTTCCCCAGGAGAAAAATTTCTGTTAATTCTGTATTGATTTTCATCTTCGTTAAATTCTAATAAACCAATTTTATTTAATTTTTCTAAAATTTCCATTAAATCTTCATAGTATTTGCCATTCCAGTAAAGATGAGCATAAGCAGGATACAAAGCATTTTCAGGAACTAAACCAAGTATTATAGCAAGCTCGTGCATTGCAAAATCAATATCAGTCCAATCTTTTAATTTTTCACTTAGCATAAATAGAAATAAAATATTATGTAATGTTATGTAATATAATTTAAGCTTTCACAATCTCAGATTTCCGAGAATCCTTAAAAAGAAAATAAATCCCAATCAAACTCAACAAAACAAACAATCCAAAACTTATCAAAGAAAATAATTTTCCAGTTTCGATAACTGCGGGTTCAAATTTCATTTCAATTTTATGTTTTCCTGCTGGAACATAAAGTGCTCTCAGAAGGTAATTCGCTTTGATGTAATCCACTTTGTTTCCATCCAGATAAACATTCCAGCCGTGTGGATAATAAACCTCTGAAAACACGGCCAATTGAGGCGTTTTGGAAGATGAATCAAAAGATAATTCATTTGGCTGATAAGATTTCAAAGCCAAAAACGCTGTTGAGTCTTTTACCAGATTTTTTCCGTTGAAATACGCTTTATCATCTTTAGAAATCACAGCAATTTTTTTGGTGTCGAGATTTCCAGTTTCGTTCAGTTCTTCGTTTGGATTGTCAACGAATTTGATGTCAGAAACAAACCAAGCGTTTCCATTCGCTTCAGGATTTGGCGTGATCTCTGGTTTTTGCTGGTCGCCTACCAAGAAATATTTGGTGTTCAGCATATTCAAAATATTAACCGTTTTTACTTGGTCAGTTGTTGAGAAATATTTATTGATCAGATCATCATAACGTCTCAATTTAACCGCGTGATAACCGCCAATTGAAGATTTGAAATAAGAAGTATTCGTCTCGCTAAAAGTCCCCAAAACATTGTTAAAAATCCTGTAATGGTCTTTGTCTTTTTCGGCAATAGTTTGCAAAGCTTTATTCACTTCAGTTTGTTGTAAAAGACTTTGAACAAAAGAATCGTTTCCTGCTTTACTCATCAGATATTCTGAATTTTCCGTTTGGAAAGGATAATCAGCGAAGGTTTTGTCCACATAATTATCATCGTTCAAATAACGTCTGTTCACCATCCAAAGGTCAAACAAACTCACGAATCCGATAATTAATAAAACGATATTGATATTCAGCTTTTTCTTTAATCCTAATAATAAAACGCCAGCTGTAATCAAAACATAAATAATCGCTTTGAGTGCATCAACTTGGAACATCGATGCTCTTTCATCAACCAAATAATCAAGTAAGAATGGCGGAAGATAAGTCTTCTCATTTGCTGTGTAGAAACCTAAAATTCCTTTTCCAAAAAACATCAGAATCAATGTAATTCCGAGAACTGAGCCAGAAACATAGAACAAGATTTTCTTTTTGTATTCTTCGGTTAGGCTGTCATCGGTGAAAAATCTGTACAATCCAAGAATCGCTATTAATGGGAACAAAAATTCCACAACCACCAAGATAGACGACGGCGCACGGAACTTGTTGTACAACGGAACATAATCAATAAAAAAATCTGTAAGAATCGGGAAATTGCTTCCCCAAGCCAAAAGAATCGTCAAAATCGACGCACCTAAAATCCAATATCTATACTTTTTTCGGGCAAAGAAAAATCCTAAAATCGCCAAGAAACAAACCACCGCACCTTGATAAGCTGGTCCTGATGTGCTCGGTTGGTCGCCCCAATAAGTCAGGCTTCCAAAACCTTTCATCATCATCTCATATTCCTGCTGGGATTTGATGTTTTCCTGTGCCAGTTCCTGTACGTGCTCCATCATTTTGTCCGAACCTTCTTCCTGACTTGCGCCTCCCATCAATCTCGGAATGAATAAGTTAAGGGTTTCCAGTTTTCCATAACTCCATAATGTGATGCTTTCTCTGTCCATTCCGGATTTTCCGGCTGTGTGAGAATTAGTATTAAGAATTTGCTTTCCACGCACGGTTTCTTTCACATATTCGGCGTTTGCCATTATTCTTTGGGAGTTCATTCCAACACCGATTACGACAGCGAATCCAACGATTCCAGTAGAAATCAAGAAATGTTTCCATTCGATTTTCCCTTTGATGGCTCTCATTAATTCTGATAAAAATAAAAATCCTAATCCGAGGAATAAATAATAAGTCATTTGCGGGTGATTTGCACAAATCTGCAAACCTGCGAATAGGGCAGTGGTGATGAATCCGAGAATGTATTTTTTCCTAAAATAAACCAATATAATTCCGGCGACAAGCGGAGCAAAGTAGGCAATCGTATGAACTTTTCCATTGTGTCCAGCCGAAATGATAATGTAAAAATAAGTGGACAATCCAAAGAAAGTCGCACCAAGCAAAGCATATTTCCAGTTTCTAACAGCCACCATTCCCAAAAAGAAAAATCCAGCAAACAATAAGAATAAGTAATTCGCAGGTTTTGGAAGGAACAAAAACAAATCGTCAATTTTCTTGATGACATCGCCACGGAATTGCGCACCAGTCTGGTAAGTCGGCATTCCGCCAAACATTGCGTCGCTCCAATACGTTTCATTT
Organism: Chryseobacterium sp.; assembly: GCA_017989575.1. Classification (GTDB taxonomy): domain Bacteria; phylum Bacteroidota; class Bacteroidia; order Flavobacteriales; family Weeksellaceae; genus Epilithonimonas. The sequence goes on along the minus strand of JAGNPP010000091.1, from coordinate 2,994 downwards.
TCATTGTTCGCACGGTATTGCAAAAGTTCCTGCGCGCCACCTTTGTAGAAAACGATATCGTGTTGCATCAAACGTTTTCCAGAGATGACAGGATTGGCGTAAACCACCGCCAGCAAAATGAAAACGACGAAACTCGCTAGGATGAAAATTAGATTTTTATTGTTTTTGAACATAGATAGATGTTAGATATTATACTTTGATATTGAATTTGAAATCAGTGTTTTAACAATAATATCAATTGCAAAATGGCTTTAAAATTTCAAAATCCAAATTTAATATTAAAAAACCTTTCAGACTCAATAATCTGAAAGGTTTTGTGTTTATTTTGATTAAGATTTAAACTAATATTCTTTCTCCTCCTTCACTTCCTCATAATCCACCGTTTCGGCATCCCATTTTACCTTTTGCTCAGGCATTTTTTTCGAAGTGGTTTGCTCGTTTTGCGGTCGATTTTTTGGATTCAGGGTGGGGAAGTTTTTATAAAACGCATTGAAAAACAATCGTTTCAAAATATTCCAAACGAAGAATATGATGATGGTTGCAATGATGAGTTCTAAAATATATTTCATTTCCGGTTCTTATTTATACGATGGATTGATGATGATAGAAGTGGTGGAATTCTTAGTCATACTCTGCGTTTGCTTGCCATCGGAAACCGTTTCTTTTTGATTGGTTTTGATGGAAAGATTCTGATTCAGAAGCCAGCCTGTATTTTCATCCACAATGATTTTCCCACTTTGCGAACCGCCCATACTTATTGAATGGGTCATTCCGTTTTGGGATTGCTTGTCAGATTTGGAAGGGATTGTACCAGTTACAGTGATTTCTGCTTTTCCGTCCTCAACTTTTGTCAAGGTAAATGTCAGGTTTTGCTTCAATTTTCCGCTTGGGTCAATATCTTCGGAAGTGGTCCATTTTTCTCCGATTTTTGTTCCTTTTGCAGGAAGAAGTTTTAGGTTTTTGCCCAATTGCTCTTTCATCATTTCTTCATTGAAACCTGCTTTGAAGCTTTCTATAAAGCCATCTTGCTGTTTTTTGTCTTTTACAGTTCCGGCAATTGCTTTTTTCAAATTAGCATAAACGGCCTCAAATCCTGTTACTGATTTGATATCTCCAAAAGCATCCATTTTTACTTTCAATGTATTTCCTGCCAAACCTTTGCTCACGAGATATTCCATTTTTAGATTTTCCTCTTTTGGAGCGGGTTGTTTGGTGTCAATGGTCAGCGTTTTTCCGTTAGAAGTGCTGGACATTCTTTTGCCAGTCATATTCAAGGTCAAATCGTAGATGTTGTCTTTGAAATCGTTGACTGTCACAGACATTTCGTCAGTCGTTTCATTGGTTCCGGACATTGTTTTTCCGTCTGGTGTTGTCAAAGACTGGATTTCTCTTTGATAAGAAACCAGTGGATAAGTCACGCCTTTTTCCAAGATGAATTTCTGTTTGAAAACGCCACTGCTGTCAGCAATGGCTTTCGGTTTTGAAGCTTCTTCCGACGAAACTTCTACGGTTACAGTTTCTGTTTTTCCGGTTTTTGGGTCAACTCTTGTAATGGTTTTTGTTTCCTTTTTACAAGCGACCAACGTTATTGCAATTAGTGCAAGCGCTGTTATTTTTTTCATAATTGATGTTTAATAATAAATTATAATTGATGTTTTGATTATTAATAAGTTGATTTCTATCAACCAGAAACTATCAACCAACAACAACTATCTTTTGTCTCACGGCTTCATAAAGAATCGCGCCACACGCTACAGAGACGTTTAGGGATTGGGTTTTACCTTCGATTGGAAGTTTTATTTTTTCATCGGAGTGGTGAAGTACTTCTTTGGAGATTCCCGTTTCCTCATTTCCCATCACGATTGCGCACGGTTCTGTGAAGTCGACATCGTATATCAATTTCTGAGCCTTCTCCGTTGCAGCAAAAACTTTGATTCCACTTTGCTGAAGGAAATCTACCGAGTGCGCAAGGTTTTTTTCTTTACAGATTTTGATGTTGTAAATCGCTCCAGCCGAAGTTTTAATCGCATCAGAATTAATTGGTGCGCCACCTTTTTCTGGAATCAATATCGCGTCAACACCCACACATTCAGCAGTTCTACAAATCGCTCCGAAGTTTCTAACGTCGGTCAATCTATCTAAAATTAGAATAAATGGCGTTTTTCCTTCTTCAAAAAGTTGAGGCAAAACATCCTCGATTTTGTGAAACGGAACGTCTGAAATGAAGGCCACCACACCTTGGTGGTTTTTTCGTGTAAAACGGTTGAGTTTTTCTACGGGAACGTAGTTTGGACGGAGATTGTGCTTGGCCAAAAGTTGCTTCAGTTCGAAGTAAATTTCGCCCGTCAAAGCGTTTTGTAAAAATATTTTATCTACGGTTTTTCCGGCTTCTAAGGCTTCCATCACTGGTCTTAAACCGAATATGAAATCGTCTTTTTTCTCTGGATTCATTAATGAGATTTTGTTTTGCAAAAGTAGTCTTTTTGAGATTAATTTTATCTTAACAAAATTGTAAAGTTCGTTATTGAACCGCAAAAGTCACAAAAGGAAATTATTTATTAGAGAAATTTAGAATAAGCGCAAAAAAAGAAACCTTATAAATAGTCTTTTTTAGAGCTTTTGAAAAATAGAATTAAAGAAAAATTTTGTGCCTTTTGTGGTTTCATTTTTCAATCCAATACAAAAACCAAAAACTCATCATTTTCAGTTTTAAATTTCAAATCGCCGGTTTTTCTGTAATCTTCGAAAAGTAGCGTTGGAAAAGTATCATCGAATTGTTTGGTTTTGAAGAATTTTCCTTTGATTTTTAAAGGGATTTTCTTGATGAGTTTGTCCGTCGTCACCGGAATTTTAAATTTCCTTTTCTCTGGGTCTTTGGAATCTACGTAGAAACAATGTGCGAACAATTCTGCTTTATCGACATACTTTTTGTAATCTGAAACTTTTACGAAATTCGGAAGCGTAGAGTCATCCCAAGTCAAATAAAGAACTTCG
>JAGNPP010000339.1 GCA_017989575.1 Chryseobacterium sp. | reverse complement strand
CGCTTGGGGCGTTAATCATAAATTCTTGGGACCAATCACACCACTTGGCGGTTTGTTTATGATTATCAGTTGGGGAATGTTGATCTGGTATTTTGCGAAGGCTAAATTTTAAATGAGAATTTCGTTTTTAATATTTTTAATTTCAGTTAACTTTTCATTAGCTCAAAATGTTGATGCAATTTATGTATTAACCAAAAAAGAAAAATTCAACAATCATTATAAAAATTACAGCGAACGTGACAGCTTAGTCTTGTACAAAGATTCTACCTTTCGAAGGGAAAATAATTATAGTGGGTTCGATGAAATTGACAAAAGCATACTATTTGGCAAATGGAAATTTTCTAAAAAATCACTTTTACTAAAAGTAGAAAAAGAAGACGACTCGTCCAGAATAATAATGATGAATGAAACTCAAATTATTTATAGAAATCATTTAAGGAAATATAAAAAATCTACTTATTAAAAAATGTTCTTCATCTTCGGAATCAAAACCAAACTTGTAGCAAGAGAAGACCGTAAAGTCTTGAAAAATGGCTTTATGGCAAATGCTATTGTGTCGGTTTACAAAAATTATTTCGAATTGTTTTTCATTCCAATATTTCCATTTAGCAAGAAATACAGCATTTACATTCCACATTCGGATGAATATTATGAGACGGGATTTGGCTCATCGAATATGCCAAAAGAATATCTGGAACTTTGTAAAGATGTCGGAAGAATGTATTAAGAGCAACTTATTCCGAAAACTGATTTCAATCAGACATTTATATCAAGTAATTCGTCACTTTTTCTTAAATTTGTGAATCTTATAAAATCTAAAAATTAATCAATAATATATTATGAATCTTCACGAGTATCAATCAAAAGAGATTTTAGCAAAATACGGGGTTAATATCCAACGTGGTTTTGTTGCAAACAATGTGGACGAAGCTGTGTCTGCTGCCGAAAAACTTACTGCTGAAACTGGAGCGCAAGCTTGGGTAGTGAAAGCTCAGATCCACGCTGGTGGTAGAGGAAAAGGTGGCGGTGTAAAGTTCTCTCCTAATATGGACAAACTGAAAGAAAACGCTGGAAACATCATCGGAATGCAATTGATTACACCTCAGACTTCTGCTGAAGGTAAAAAAGTACATTCTGTTTTGGTAGCGGAAGATGTATATTATCCAGGTGAAACAGAAACTAGCGAGTTTTATGTTTCTATCCTTTTGGACAGAGCTCTTGGCAAAAACACAATCGTATATTCTACAGAAGGTGGAATGGACATCGAGCACGTTGCAGAAGTGACACCTCATTTGATCCACAAAGAAGTGATCGATCCAGCTTACGGACTTCAAGGTTTCCAAGCAAGAAAAATCGCTTTCGGACTTGGATTGGAAGGTAACGCTTTCAAAGAATTTACAAAATTCATCACCTCTTTATACAACGCTTACGTTGGAATCGATGCATCTCTTTTTGAGATCAACCCGGTTTTGAAAACTTCTGATAACAAAATTATCGCTGTAGATGCAAAAGTAACTTTGGATGGCAACTCATTGTTCCGTCACAAAGATCTTGCTGAGTTGAGAGATACAAGAGAAGAAGATCCATTGGACGTAGAAGCTGGTGAAGCTGGTCTTAACTTCGTGAAGTTGGACGGAAACGTAGCTTGTATGGTAAACGGAGCTGGTCTTGCAATGGCGACTATGGACATCATCAAATTGTCTGGCGGTAACCCTGCAAACTTCTTGGACGTTGGTGGAACAGCTGATGCACAAAGAGTTCAAACAGCTTTCGGAATCATCTTGAGAGATCCAAACGTAAAAGCAATCCTAATCAACATCTTCGGAGGAATCGTAAGATGCGACAGAGTGGCACAAGGTGTTGTAGATGCTTACCACGCAATGGGAAGCCTTCCAGTTCCATTGATCGTGAGATTGCAAGGAACCAACGCTGTAGAAGCTAAAAAATTGATTGACGAAGCTGGATTGCCAATCCACTCTGCAATCACTTTGGAAGAAGCGGCAAACAAAGTAAAAGAAGTTCTTGCTAGCTAAGAATTTTCTAAAATAAATATCAAATCCGTTCAATTCTTTTGAGCGGATTTTTTTGCACTTTATCAAAGTTATCCTACTTTGTTAAAGTTTTCAGCGGTATCATTGTACTTTGACAAAGTTTTTTTTTTAACGATTCTTTATTTGGGGCAGCTTTTCCGCCTTCCACTCCCAATCTTTTTTGCAGACGTTTTCCATTAAGTTGAACTTAAGTATACGCAAAAAAGGATTTCCGTTCAAGTCGGGCTGCAGCTTCGCAAAGTTCAACATTTGTCAAAAATCCACGACTATTTTCAAGTTTGACGCAACTTCAAAATTTGCCTTATCACTCACATTTTCAAAACCAAATCACCAAAGCGTCTAATTTTAAATTATATTTGTTTCATAAAACACACCTATGGAACTCGTATTACTCTTAGCCATTTTGATTTTCACTTTGATTATTTATAACAAAACGAATCAAAAACCCGCAGATCAACAACAGGAATTCAAGCAACTGAATGAAAAAATCGATGGCTTGAAAAACCAAATCTCAACCTTACAATTCATCCTCAATGATTTGCAAAAACCTGCTGGGAAAGAGCAAACGCTTCCAAACGAAGAAGAACAAAAAATTGAAGAACCAATTGCCGAGGAAATAATTGTTGAAGAACCAATAATTGAAGCACAACAAATTGCAGAAGAAATCATTCCACAAGAAGAAACGCAAATCCAACAAGTTGCTTTCAGTTCCAACGAAAATCCAGTTGAGGTAAAAGAAGAAATCCTTGAACCTGCAATTCCAATAGTTTCAGAACCAATCATTCCAAAAAAATCCTGGATAGAAAACTTCAAGGAGAAAAATCCGGACATCGAAAAATTCATCGGAGAAAACCTCATCAACAAAATTGGAATCTTAATATTAGTTC
>JAGNPP010000338.1 GCA_017989575.1 Chryseobacterium sp. | reverse complement strand
GGAATATTAGCCTCAATTTTATTGATTGTCTGCAAGTTATTATCCTGAATAATCGCATTATTCACCGTATTTCTTTCCGATGGATTGATGAAACCATTCAAAACAATTCCGAAAGTCGTTTTGTCATTCGCATAGAAATCTGCGCCGATTTTCATAGAATTGGTTCTGTTGGTTGGCGTGATGTAAGAATTTTGTGTGAAAATGGAAGTTCGCTCGCCTGCAGGATTGAAATATTCTCTTTTAATCGTCAAATCCTGATAGCTTTTGGTTTTATTGACGCTGAGATTGGTAAAGAAATTCCATTTTTGAATTCTGTAATTGAAATTGGCGCTGTTCACACTTCGCATATATTTCCCTTGTCCATAAGCCAAATTGAAACCACCGTTGAAACCTTTCGCCAACGTTTTTTTCAATCTAATGTTGATGATTCCCGCATTTCCAGAAGCGTCATATTTCGCTGGCGGATTTGGGATAACCTCGATGCTTTCTATGTTGGACGACGGAATCGAACGGAGATAATCCGCCAAATCCGAACCTGCGAGATACGTCGGTTTATCATCAATGAAAATCTGGACACCACTTTTCCCGCGAAGCGAAATATTATCATTAAAATCCACATTCACCGACGGCGATTTTCCCAAAACATCCAAAGCCGTTGTCCCAGCATTGCTAATCAAAGCATCAGGATTGATGACAACTCTATCGATTTTCTGTGTCACAAAAGGTTTTTTCGCAACAATTGTTATGGCTTCAATAGATTTGGTTGCGCTTTTCAAATTAATATCAGGAAGATCGATATTCGCTTCGGAAGGTTTGATTAAATCTGATGTATATTTCTCATAATCTGATTGTTCGACAACGATTTTAGCTTCATCAAATTTCACATTTTCGATTTCGAATTTCCCGTCTTTGTCCGTGATTGCAACTTTCAAAGTTTCCTCATTAGAAGCATTGATGAGCAAAACCTGAACATCAGAAATTGGCAAATTGTCCTTCCCAAGGATTTTCCCAGTCAGAGAATTCTGGGCAAAAGTTATCGTGGCAAGTACGATTGCAAAAAGAAAAAGTAGTTTTTTCATCACCTTTATAGTTTTTAATTTATTTTAACAATCCTTTTCGGAATCTGCTGATAAGTATGAGCAAGAAAAAAATTGTTACCGATGTCTTAATTTTTTTTAAGATGGATTACTTAATTTTAATATGAGTTCGGAATAAGCATTTTAATTATTAAACCTAAAACATCAATAGCGTCGGGCTTCAGCCCAATGTTTTAATAATTTGAATAATAAGGCTTTAGCCAAAATTTAAATTAAGTTTCGGCTAAAGCCTTTCTTGTTATTCACTATATAAATGGGCTGAAGCCCATTCCTATTGATATTCCCAAATTATCACCTCCCGAACTCAGGTTATTTTATTTTAATCAACAATTTTAATTTGTCAAATTCCGCTAAACTTTAAGAAATAGACAATCCGAAATACATTTTTGTTACATCAATTGAACATAAAAACCTATTTTTACGAATTCAGAAAAATGAAACTATGAAAACTAAACATCCAAAAGGTTTACCTTATTTGTTTTTTACCGAGATGTGGGAACGTTTCGGTTATTATTTGATTCTCGGAATTTTTGTTCTTTATTTAATAGAACCGCAAGGAATGGCCGGAGGATTGGGATTTCCTGATAAAGATGCTGACGATATTTTCGGAACTTTCATTGCACTGACTTATCTTACACCATTTCTTGGTGGATTTTTGGCAGACCGTGTTTTAGGGTACATCAAATCCATTTATCTTGGAGGCGTTTTGATGGCAGCTGGATATATTGGCGTTGGTGTTTTCAAAGAGTTGCCTTTTTTTTATGGCTCGCTCGCATTGATTATCATCGGAAATGGATTCTTCAAACCTACGATTTCCACACTTTTGGGAAATCTATATTCTGAAGAACCTTATAAAGCGAACAAAGATTCCGGCTACAATATTTTCTATATGGGAATCAATATTGGTGCATTTATTTGCAACATTATCGCAGCATTTATGCGTAACAAATTCGGTTGGGGCGAGGCTTTTATCACAGCCGGCGTTGGGATGTTGCTTGGATTGGTAATTTTCACAATCGGACTGAAACATTACAGACACGCTGCGATTATGAAACCAAGCCAAGAAGGCGATACGAAACTTTCTGAAATCCTTATGAAAGTGTTCGTTCCAGCGATTGTTGCAGGCGTTATCGGTTGGTTTGTTCCAACAATGATTTTGGGAACTAATATTTTCGGAAGCACGAATACAGACGCATTTATTTTCGCTTGTGTTCCTGTGATTTATTTTTATGTTTCGCTTTATTTCAAATCCAATCCTTTGGAGAAACCTGCGATTGGTGCTTTGCTTTCGATATTTTTAATCAGTATGTTTTTCTGGGCGGTTTTCAAACAAAACGGAACAGCGTTGACGCGTTGGGCAAATTATTATACAGACAGAAGTGTTTCCGAAAAGGTAGAAAAACCTTTGGCTTCGCTTTTTCTGGTAGAAGAGAAAAGTTTTGCTGATAAAGAAACTCCCGTTTTTGATGAGCAATTCCGTTCTCAGAAAGATGCTGATGGAAAAACTTTGAAAGAGACAGGAAAAGATATTTACTTTAGAAATGTTTCCGATGAGAGAAAAGCAGAACTGGAAGCTAAAATTGACAAGCCTGTTTTTCTTTATAACACAGAACTTTTCCAATCCATCAATCCATTTTGGGTCATTGCACTCACGCCTGTTGTCGTAGGTTTTTGGGCATTATTAAGAAGAAAAGGTAAAGAACCGCTCACACCTTCGAAGATTGTTTTAGGATTATTCATAACCAGTTTATCTTGTTTGGTAATGGTTGGCGCTGTTTACGCCGGAAACAACGGCGCTGAAAAAGTCTCTGCGCTTTGGCTTGTCGCCGGTTATGGCGTTGTAAC
>JAGNPP010000090.1 GCA_017989575.1 Chryseobacterium sp. | reverse complement strand
CGAAGTGATTCTGAATTTGGCGAAAGATGAAAAATATAAAATTGATGAAAACGCGTGGATTAAAGCCCGTTTGTTCGATATGCTCATCGGCGATTGGGACCGACATCACGACCAATGGAAATTCGAAGCGAGAAAGGAAAATGGAAACGTGATTTACAGCCCGATTCCGAAAGACAGAGACCAGGCTTTCACGAAATATGACGGTCTTGTGACCGGCATTATTATGGAATTTCCGGAGTTGAAACATATGCAGACCTTTGATAATGAGATTGAAAGCGTAAAATGGTTCAACCGAGAACCTTATCCGCTGGATTTGGTTTTTGCGAAAAATTCAATTCAGAAAGATTGGCAAAAAGAAGCGGAATTTATTCAAAATAACCTAAATGAAAATGATATTCGACTGGCTTTTAAAAATCTTCCAAAAGAATTTCAGGACGATGTTTCAGAGGATTTAATCAAGAAATTATTAATCAGAAAAAAAGATTTACCAAAATATGCTTCTCAATATTATCATCTTTTGAATCAAAAAGTTATCCTTACCGGAACTGACAAAAAGGACAGATTTGTCATCACAAGATTGCCAAATAATGAAACCGAAATTAAAATCATTAGACTGAAAAAATCTGGTGAAGAATTGCAATCATCAAAGCTTTATTCCGGGAAAATAACGAAAGAAATTTTGCTTTACGGATTGGACGATGATGATGAATTTTTGGTGGAAGGGAATGAGAAATCAACAATTAAATTGAGTCTTTTAGGCGGTTTGGATAACGATAAATATTCAATTTCAAATTCTAAAAAAGTTAAGATTTTTGATTATAAAACCAAGAAAAATGATTTTGAAAACAAAGGCAATTCACGCTTGATTTTGACCGATGATTATGATATCAACCAATATAATTATAGAAATCCGAAGTACAATGTTTTCACAACGTTTATCAATGGCGGTTTCAATCCAGATGATGATGTGATAATCGGCGGAAATGCGGTTTACACGGTGAATGATTTTATCAAAAATCCTTTTGCGCAGAAACATCATTTTATCGCCAATTATTTTACTGGAACGAATGGTTATGAATTCGCTTACAATGGCGTTTTTCCGAAATATGGTGGTGGTTGGTTTTATGGATTGGACACGCGGATTACAAGTTCGCATTACATCAAAAATTTCTTCGGAATCGGGAACAAATCTGTGAATCCGAAAGATGAATTTGGTGATAATTTCAACAATGTGAGAGCGCGCGAATTTGCATTTTCACCTTCAATCAATTGGAACAAAAATTCCTCAACTTTCTCCGCAAAACTGAATTATGAAATCCTAAGAATCGAAAAAACCGAAAACCGATTTGTCTCATTACGGAATGTCGTGAACGAAGATGTTTTCCATTCCAAACACTTTGGTGGAGCGGATCTTTCCTTCGTCTATGAAAATTTTGACAATCCAGCGAATCCGAAATTGGGAATGAAATTCGATATCAGAACGGTTTATAATTTGAATCTTCAAAATACCAATCGCCAATATGCATCCATTGAAACCGGACTTGGATTTTTGCATTATCTTACGAATAATAAAAAGCTGGTTTGGTCATCTTACGCCAAAGCAAAATGGCTTTTGGGCAATGATTACGAGTTTTATCAGATGGCGACTTTGGGAGGAAATCACGATTTGAGAGGATTTTCTTTTAACCGTTTTTATGGAAAAAATTCCTTGTTTCAAACTTCGGATTTGAGATATGAAGTTGGAAAAATCAAGAATTCCATTTTGCCTTTGACTTACGGATTTTTCGGTAGTTTTGACTTGGGAAGAGTTTGGGTTCCTAATGAATATTCCAAAAAATGGCACAATTCATTTGGTGGCGGATTTTGGCTAAACGCCGTAGATGCGATTTCTGTGAATGCTTCTTATTTCAAATCTTCGGATGGCGGACGAGTGGTTGTTGGGATTGGTGGGACTTTTTAGGATTTATAAATAGACCATTTTAATTTAACTCAATAAAATAAAAACCCCTTCAGAGTTTTAAACTCTGAAGGGGTTTCTTTATGAATGGCAACTTACTTCAACTTCAATTCATACAAATTTCCTGTAATTTTCTTATCACCTTCATCGGTCATCAAGATTGTGTTGTCATCTTTAAAACAAAGACCTTCTTTTTGCGTGTGATGATTCAATTCGATTTTTTCTACATTTCCGGAGAGGAAATTATTGTCTTTCCAGTTGGTGAAAATCCAAACTTTATCTGAGCTTAAAATTGCGACTTTGTCTTTATTTGGACTAATGTCTGCACTTGTCACTGCACAATGATTGAATTGATCGCAAGTCACAAAACTTCCGATTTTTTTGGCTGGAAATTTTTGATTTGAATTGTTGTCAACTTCGTATAAAACGGTTGTTCCATCAAATTTCGAACTACGGTTTTTCGTGAAGAGATAGAATTTGTTATTAAAAATGAAAAAAGATTCCACATCAAAAATTCGATCTTTTTTCTTCGGTGGAAACTCGGTTTGTTGCGGATAATAGAATTGGACAATCGATTCGGCTTTGGCTTCGTTTTTATCCAAATCTGAAGCATTTATTTTATAGATGGCAAGATTCTGTCTTTCATTGTCATTGTTCCCAAAATCACCGATGTAGATGTTTCCTTCGTCGTCAGAAGTCAAATCTTCCCAATCGTTATTTTCAACATTGGTAATCGTGATTTCCTTTATCAATTCTCCCTTTTCATTAAACCCGAAAAGAACATTTCTGTTGTGATTGTCCTCAATGGTCCAGATCAAGGGCGACGCTTTTGAGATTTCTGCGGCGGATGCTTCTTTAATTTTTTTTGGCAATGATGAAATGATTGAGAAATTTTCCTGAGTTTGCGAACAAGAAAACGTAATGGATAACAAAGCTAAAAAGGAGAATATTTTCATCTGATGAAATTAAATAAAATAATGGAAATTAAAACCACAAAAGGCACAAAAGAATAAAATTGAATAATAATAACATTAAAAGTCCAAAAAAGGAAATTTTGTGTTCTCATTAAATATCGGGAAATTCAAATCAAAGCTTTTGTGGTACAATAAAAAATGCACAACCGCAAAAGTTGTGCATTCTCTATTAGAAAATTCAAATCTTAAAGAATCAACATTGCGTCGCCATAAGAATAGAATTTGTAGTTTTCTTTGATTGCTTCCTCGTAAGCTCTCATTATGAAATCTTTGTTCGCAAAAGCGGCGATCATCATAATCAAAGTAGATTTTGGCGTGTGGAAGTTGGTGATCATTGCATTGGCAACACCAAAATCGTGTGGCGGATAGATGAACTTGTTGGTCCAACCTCTGTAAGCCGAGATTTTTTTGTTAGATGAAACCGAAGTTTCCAAAGCTCTCATTGTCGTTGTTCCCACGGCGCAAACTCTACGTCCTTCTTGCACAGCTCTGTTGATGATTTCTGCATTTTTCTCATCGATGATGGCTTCTTCAGATTCCATTTTGTGCTTGGAAAGATCTTCAACTTCAATCGGGTTGAAAGTTCCCAAACCAACGTGAAGCGTGATCTCAGCAAAATCAATTCCTTTGATCTCCAATCTCTTCATCAAATGTTTTGAGAAATGCAGACCAGCAGTTGGAGCGGCAACCGCACCTTCTACTTTTGCGTAGATCGTTTGATATCTCTCTGCATCTTCTGGCTCAACTTCTCTTTTGATGTATTTCGGAAGTGGCGTTTCGCCAAGTTCTGTCAGTTTTGAACGGAATTCTTCGTAAGAACCGTCGAACAAGAATCTAAGAGTTCTTCCTCTTGATGTCGTGTTGTCGATCACTTCTGCAACCAAAGATTCGTCTTCTGTGAAGAATAATTTGTTACCAATTCTGATTTTTCTTGCCGGATCAACTAGAACGTCCCAAACGCGTGTTTCAGCATCAAGTTCTCTCAATAAGAAAACTTCAATCTTAGCGCCTGTTTTTTCTTTGTTTCCGAATAATCTTGCTGGGAAAACTTTTGTATTGTTAAAGATAAAAAGGTCTTTCTCATCGAAATATTCGATAACATCTTTGAAAAGACGGTGTGTGATGGTTTCCGTTTTTCTGTCAAGAACCATTAATCTTGCTTCGTCACGGTTTTCTGTAGGGTGTTCTGCCAATAATTCTTCTGGCAAATCGAAATTGAAATCAGATGTTTTCATAAAATTTACGGATTTTATTTTGTTTTGACCAGGCATAGCCTGATGTTAAATTTTCTGGAAGCGCAAAGATACGACATCAGAAAGCCTTTGTCAAGTAATTGTTGATTTTTAAATTTTCATTAAGAATGTTAGTGAATATTTGTTGTTTTTTGAGAAAATCTAAATTTATATTTGGTGTTTTCTGTAAAAAACAGTTAATTTAGTGCATTTAAAAGTTGTTATCGCCAATTAATTCGCTTTGTTATGAGTATTGAAAACGAAAATCCTGAAATTGAAAAACCAAATTCTGAAGTCAATCCTGCTGAAAATCAATCGGTAGAGAATGTGACTCCAGAAGAAGTTTCGGAAAATGAAAAACCAGAATCTGAAGTTAGCCCTGTTGAAGAACAATCACCGGAAGAAGTTGCTACAGAGGAAAAGTCAGAAACTGAAACTGAGCCAGAAACTGAACATCAGGAAATCGAAATTGCAGAAGAAAATTATTCTAATCTGTCTTTGAAAGAAACTTTGGGCGAAATGGAATCCATTGTGAATAAAGATGATGCTCATTCGTTTTCGAAAAAATTTGGTGCATTGAGAGAGCAAGCCAATCATAAAATATCAGACGAAACCGAAGATAAAAAGCACGAGTTTGTGGAGCAAGGCAATGCGGAAGAGCATTTCGAATTTCACCATCCCGAAGCTTCAAAATTATCTGCATTGGTGAATATCTTCCGAGAAAAGCAAGATAAATTCCACAAATCTCAGGAAGCGGAACATCAAAAAAATCTTGATGAGCGATTATCTATCATCGAGAAGCTTAAAAATCTTTCTACCAATTCTGAGCCTGGAACCAATCTTTTCAAATCCATAAGAGAAGTGAAAGAAGCTTGGGGAAATGCCGGACAAGTCGCAAAATCTGAATTCAAAAACCTTAATAATAATTATTTCCACCATCTGAAAATGTTCAATGAGATGTTGGATCTGAATAAAGAGTTCCTTCACCAGGAATTTGCTCACAATCTTGAAAAAAGACAACACATCATCTCCAGAGCAAAAGAATTGCTGGAAGAAAAAGTGGTTCAAAAAGCTTTGAATGAGTTGCAATATCTGCACAAACTTTGGAAAGAAGAAGCTGAACCAGTTGCGGAGGAATTCCGTGAGAAAACTTGGGAGGAATTCAAAGAAATTTCAAACAAAATCCACGAGAGAAAATCTGAACTGATTGCAGTAATGGAAAGCGAGCAGTTGGAAAACTTGGAAAGGAAAAATAAAATCATTGAGGAGCTCAAAACGCTGTCTGCACCGGAATCTATCAATCATAACTATTGGCAGCAATCCATCAAAAGGGTAGAGGAATTGCGCACAGAATTCTTGAAAGTTGGACCAGTTCCAAAGAAGGTTTCAAACCAAAACTGGACAGATTTTAAACAAATCTTAAGAACTTTCAACACCGCGAAAAATGATTTTTATAAAAATCTGAAAGGTTCTCAAATCCATAATCTTGAGGAGAAACAAGGTTTGATAAAAACGGCTCAGGACAATATGAATTCTGAAGATTGGGAAACTGTAGTGCCACTTTTCAAAAAACTTCAGGAAGATTGGAAAAAAATTGGTCACGTTCCTAGAAGTCAGGCAAACAAAGTTTGGGATGATTTCCGTGATGCTTGCAACACTTTTTTCAAAAATTACAGAGATAAAAATAATGCTACTGGCGACAATTGGAAAGAAAATTATAAGAACAAAAAAGCACTTTTAGATGAGCTTAAAACTTTGACTGACGAGGAAGGTTCTGTAGAAAAAATCGAAAATATCAAGAATGCTTGGAACGCAATTGGAAAAGTTCCTAAAGATAAATTGTCCATCAATACAGAATTCAACAAAACGCTGAGGGAGAAACTGAAACTCAACAAAATCAATGAGTTTGATCTGAAAGAAGAGAATCTTACGGAGAATCAATTGACTGATAAAGCGAGAAAAATTAAAAATCAAATTGCTGATTTGGAATCTGAAGTGGTGCAATTGGAGAATAACTTAGCGTTCTTTGGAACTGCGAAACGTGACAATCCATTACTGAAAGATACTTATGAAAAACTGGATGGCAAAAAAGAACAATTGGAAAGCCTGAGAGTGACACTTCATAACATCATCGCAGGAGAATAAAATTTGAATACTTTAAAATACGAATCCCCTTTTAGAAGGGGATTTTTTTTTGTTGAAATTTTAATGTAAAATATTATTAATATTCAAATATTTAAAAATGAAAATTATATAATAAAAAAATGATATTTTATGACCCCATAATTAAAAATACCATTATGCTGAAAAAATACTTATTTGTATTGTCTGCCTTTCCGATTTTGACACTAGCTCAAGCTCCTGCAGAATATTACTCGGGAACAGAAAGTTTGACAGGCTATGCTTTGAAAACCAAACTTCACGAGATCATATCAACCAAAACATACAATTATCATTACGACGATTTGAAGACTTTGTATGGGCAGACCGATATAGATAGATATTATGATTATGGCGTGGATAATAATACTTATTTGCTTGATATTTATTCCAACAATCCAACTGGCACAACGGCCTATCATTACACGCTTGATAATATTGTAAGTGCTGCTGGTGCAGAAGGATTAGGTTGGAATCGAGAGCATATGATGCCGCAGAGTTCTTTTTACAGCGCATATCCTATGTATTCTGATTTGTTTTTCGTAATCCCTACGGATGGAAGAATTAATCAGCTGAGAAGCGATTATCCTTACGGAACAGTAGGGACTGCAAGCTATACTTTTACAAATGGCTCAAAACAAGGAACCAACAATATCCCAGGATCAACTTACAGAGAGAGAGCTTACGAACCAATCAATGAATTCAAAGGTGATGTTGCAAGGGCATTGTTGTATTATGTTGTGAGATACGAAAAGAAATTAAGCAGTTTCAGATTTGTTACAAATGTTGATCCAACGAAAGACAGAAATCCTCTTGATGGCACCGAGGAAAGAGCCTACGAAGAATGGTACCTCGATATGTTGTTGAGTTGGCATTTGCAAGACCCTGTTTCACAAAGAGAAATTGACAGAAATAATTCGGTTTTTAACATTCAAAAAAACAGAAATCCTTTTATAGATCACCCGGAATGGATTAATGCGATCTGGAATCAAATAGAGGATAATGTTGCGCCATCTGCGCCATCTTCGTTGGTTTTGGAAAGAAATTCCGCATATTTTGTAAACCTCACTTGGCAGGCAAGTCCAGAATCTGATGTTTTGGGTTATCATATTTATCAAGATGGTGTTTTGGTTGGGAGATCTAAAACCAATTCTTTTACAATGGATCATTTAACGCCCGAGACAACGTATAATTTCGCTGTGAAAGCTTATGACAATGCCTATTTAGAAAGTCCTGAAAGTAACACAATGAGCATAACGACACTCGCGAATGATGTTTTTGCAAAAGATTTACAAATAATTAAATATCTTGAAGGAAGTGGAAATAATAGAGCTTTAGAAATTGTCAACAGAACCGGACACGCTGTTGATCTTTCAAAATACAAATTGGGTATTCAGCTCAAGATTAACAATTATTTTTTTGCAGAGCCATTTGAGCTAGAAGGAAAGGTAGAAAACAATGAAAGTTTTGTGGTCATCAATCCGAACGCAAATTTCAGTTGCTTCGATGTTTCCAATGCGAAATTTGTGACAAACGCGCCAGCTTTGGCTTTTACAGGTAGTAATTATGTAGAATTATCATACAAATCTACCACCTTAGATGCCATCGGAAGCAAAGGTGTGGATAATACCAATGCAAACAAATCGCTTTACAGAAAGTCAGGAACAATCAATCCTACTTCCACTTTTGATCTTGGGGAATGGACTTCGTATGCTTCAGATTATTGCCTTAATTTAGGTAATTTGTCAATTAATGATATTGCAAGTAATTCGCTTGAATTCAATATTTATCCTAATCCTGTAACGGAGGTAATCAACGTAAATGGAGACGTAAGTAAAGCGAAATCAGCTAAGATCTATGATCTTACTGGAAAATTGATTAAAGAAATGAATAATCCATTCGTAAACAAAAAATCAATCAATGTAGGTTCGTTGTTATCTGGAACCTATATTTTGAATGTTGACGGAAAATCAATCAAGTTTATCAAAAAGTAAAAACATAAAATTTTCATTAATGAACTCCTTAATTTTTTAAGGAGTTTTTTGTTTAATGACAGCTTTGAATTTATAAACAGAACCATCGTTTTTATCGATTTAGATTTAACAAATAATTTCATAAATTTGTGCGTAAATCTAATAGTAAAAAGTTTGAATGGAGATCGTAATGAAAGCGACTTCTATTTAGAAAAATGAAAGTAATTATGAGTCAAAAGAAAGAAATGCTTTACGAAGGTAAAGCTAAGCAGGTTTTCTCTACTGAAAACCCTGACGAAGTCGTTGTACGTTACAAAGATGATGCTACAGCCTTCAACGCACAGAAACGCGGACAATTCGATAGAAAAGGCGAATTGAACAACGCAATTTCAACCCTTATTTTCGGATATCTTGCAGAAAACGGAATCCCAACGCACCTAATTGCAAAACTGGATGACAGAGAGCAATTGGTGAAAAAAGTGGACATTATTCCTTTGGAAATGGTTGTTCGTAATTACGTCGCAGGAAGTATGGCTCAGAGATTGGGCGTGGAAGAAGGCCTTAAATCTCCAGTTACTATTTTTGATCTTTGCTATAAAAAAGACGAATTAGGAGATCCGTTAATCAATGATCATCACGCTGTTTTCCTTGGCGCTGCAACTT
>JAGNPP010000337.1 GCA_017989575.1 Chryseobacterium sp. | reverse complement strand
CTCCGGAAGCTGTGGCAGAACACGCAATGGCGATGATTCTGACACTTAACAGAAAAACCCACAAAGCTTACAACCGCGTTCGGGAACAGAATTTTGCGTTGAATGGCTTGATGGGATTTAATCTTTATCAAAAGACAATTGGCGTGATTGGAACTGGAAATATCGGAACGGCCTTTGCGAAAATTGCGAAGGGATTTGGCGCGAAAATTCTGGCTTATGATATTGCAGAAAATCAAGAATTGAAAGACCTTGGGATAGAATATGTTCCGTTGGAAAAACTGCTTTCTGAGTCCGATGTCATTTCGCTACATTGTCCGCTGATGGATGCGACTCATCATTTGATCAATGAAGATTCTATCAAAAAAATGAAGGAAAACGTGATGATAATCAACACCAGCCGAGGTGGATTGATTGACACAAAAGCGGTGATTGATGGTCTGAAATCCAAACACATCGGTTATCTCGGGATTGATGTTTATGAGCAGGAAGAGAAATTATTTTTCCGCGATTTGTCTCACGCCATTATTGAAGATGACACGATTCAGCGATTGATGAGTTTCCCGAATGTTTTGGTAACGGCGCATCAGGCTTTTTTCACGCAGGAAGCTTTGCATCAGATTGCGACTTCTACGTTGACAAGTCTTTCGCATTTTGAAAAGAATGAAGAATTTGAAAATCCGAATGCGGTTTTGATTTGATAAAAAACCACAAAAGGCACAAAAGAAAATATAAGCAGTATTGAGGAAGAACAAAAAAGATTTCTTTAGACATTATCCTTTTTTGAACTTTTGATAAACTAAGATTTATTATAACTTTTGTGACTTTTGTGGTAAAAAATATTGGTTTTAAAATACAGTTAGTTAAGCCTTTGCAAAATATTGCAAAGGCTTTTTTTAATTTATCACAATCTTGATGTAACAAAATATTGCATCAAATTGTCTTACTTATAAATTCCGAATAAAATTTTTGTTTCTGAAAATCAACACTTTAAAAGCAAAAATAATATTTCTTTACTACTTTGTATTGCATAATACTAATTTAATTATATATCTTTGCAATATCAAATAGTAAGGAAAACAAACTACTCTAATAAAATAAATTATGAAAGCTCAAATACTAATCGCAGGTCTCTTCTTCTCCGGAATGATTTCTGCCCAGCAGACCACAACAGATTCTACTGCTACAAAAAATATAGAAGCGGTTACGATTACAAAAAAAGTTTTCAAAAAAGAAAGTGACCGTTTTGTTTACGATGTTGCCAACTCTCCTATTGCAAAAGGAAACACGACTTTTGAAATTCTGAAACAAACGCCATTGTTGTCCTCAACCGACGATAAAACTTTGAGAATCGCAGGTAAAAACAACGCTTTGATCTTCATTAATGGAAGAAAAACGAATATGGATGCCGAGTCACTGGCTCAGTTTCTGAAAAATACGCCAGCAGAAAATATTCAGAAAATTGAGGTGATTACAACACCTGGAAGTGAATACCAAGTGGAATCTTCTGACGGCATCATCAACATCATCCTGAAGAAAAAAATGACCGACGGAACGAACGGAAACTTGAGAATGTCCAACTCTCAAAACAAATACAACGCAAGTTCTGCGAGTGCCTCTGTCAATTACCGAAAAGATAAATTGGGAATATCTGGAAATATTAGTACAAGTGACAATATCCAAGCGCAAGATTATACCCTAAGAAACAGAAATGGAGAATACTCAAACGAATCTACTGGAAGCATCGATGATCCGAACAAAAATCTTGGCGGTTACATCAATATTGATTATCAATTGAATGACAACAACAACTTGGCTTTGACTTGGAACACCTGGGCAAACAGAAGTTATGATTCGCGGGTTGATCTTTTCAATATTTCCGAAGGTCCAGATCCAATTTCTGGCTTATTAGAAAAAAAATATAGTATCTCCAGAAACCGAGAAAATGCAAGGTCTTACAACAATTCATTAAACTTAAACTATGAATTGAAAACAGATACGTTGGGAAGCAAATTGAATTTGAATGCCGCTTATCTTAATTACAGAAGATTTCAAATAACAGACAACAGAACTATTTTCTCCAATGTTTTCGGAAATGACTTAGGTCTTAGTAAACAGACCATTCAGGATTTGCCACAGTACATCAACAATTTCTCGGGAATGGTAGATTACATCAAGAAATTCAAGAACGATTTCACGGTTTCTGTTGGTGGAAATTATAATAAAACGAAAACGGATAATGATACAAAAAATGACACTTACTTTGTAGATCCATCAAGACCGACTAAAAATGAGCCCAATCATTTCATCTACGATGAGAACATCTACGGTGCGTATTTGACTTTAGAAAAGAAACTTTCAGAAAAATTTTCGGGAAAAGTTGGAGCGAGATATGAGATTACAAACAGTCTTGGAACGTCCGACAATTCACAGAATCCGGCTTATGCAAAAATCGAAAGAAACTTCAACAATTTCTTGCCATATCTAAGTTTGAATTATGCTATCAACGACAAAAATAATATTTCCTACGCTTTCTCCAGCAGAATGAGAAGACCTAGTTTTTGGGAAGTCAATCCTGTGAGAAATATCTTGACGGATGACAATTATACTCAGAATGACCCATTTGTAAAAGCGTCTTCCGTTTATAATCAAGAGATGACTTATATGTTCAAAAACTCTTATTTCTTGGTGGTGAATCACTCTTTTGTGAAAGACCAAATCACGCAAGTGCCATTGCAAGGAATCGTACAATATGCCAATGGACAAATGGGAACTAAGAATGAGTTGCGATACATCCGAACCAACTTTGGCGACAGACACGAGCTTTCTGCGATGCTTGGCTTGCAAAAATCATTTTTCAAACAATATTGGAGCACCAACTTCAACATCGGAATCCAATATAACAAAAACAAAGGAAGCTTGAGTATGGACCCAACAACTGGCGACATCTTCCCAACGTACACGAACGACATCAGCT
>JAGNPP010000089.1 GCA_017989575.1 Chryseobacterium sp. | reverse complement strand
ATCTGTAACTTTCCGCTTCTAACTCAAATTAGACCATTTTAAAACTAATTTCAATCATCAATGACTAAGCTTCAAAAGTTAAAGAACGCCATTCAGTACATCATCAAAGAACCAAGTTTACTCAATATCATTCTCGATTTGAATGATATTAGAAAACAGGAATTTCAGAAAAGTTATCCTCAATTTTTAAGTCTTCCGGAAGCTTCTTTGGACGAAATTTCGGGTGGAAATTTTGAATCTGATATTGATTTGTGCATTTTGGATGGCGGTTCGCTTCCGACAGATTTGGCTTTGTTAAAGACTTTAGGGAAAGGAAAAAACTCATATTTTGAAATTGGAACTTGGCGTGGCGAAAGTGTTTGGAACGTTGCAAAAGAAATCGATGATTGTACAACGCTTAACCTTTCCAAAAAAGAAATGGAAGCGATGGGTTGGAACATAAGATATGCAGAACTTCACGGCATTTTGTCCAAGAAAAATCCGAAAATCCTTCACCTTGAAGGCAACACCAAAACCTACGATTTTGCGGGATTGAATAAAAAATATGATTTGATTTTCATCGATGGCGACCATTCTTACGAGATGGTAAAACACGATACAGAAAAGGTTTTCCAGCATTTGGTTCACGATGAAACGGTGGTTGTCTGGCACGATTACGCGTACAATCCGGAGAAAATCCGATATGAAGTTTTCAAGGCGATTTTGGATGCATTGCCAAAAGAATTGCATCAAAATCTTTATCATCCACAAAATACGATGTGCGCGATTTTCACCAAGAAAAAATACAAAACTTCAACATTTGAAAGTCCGAAAACGCCGGAAGTTTTGTTTGAAGTGAAATTAAAATCAAACCAATTCTAATTGAAATTTCTCATCATCATTCCTGCGCACAACGAAGAAAATAGCATTGCTTCGTGTTTGGAATCTCTGAAAAACCAGAGTTTTCAGGATTTTACTTGCGTGGTCGTGAATGATGGTTCGACGGATAAAACCCAAGAAATCGTAAAAAATTTCCAACTTCCAACTTCCAACTTCCAACTTTTAAATCTCCAAACTTCTGAACATCAGCCAGGTGCGAAAGTGGTGCGTACTTTTAACAAAGGTTTGGAATCTTTGAATTGGAAGAAATTTGATGTGATTTGCAAGTACGATGCGGATATTGTTTTTCCACGAAATTATTTAGAAAAAGTCAATCACGTTTTTGAAGAAAATCCTAAAGCTGGATTGATTTCTGGATTGGTTTACATCAGAAATTACAAGCAAAATCCGCAAATTAAAAATATGAAATTGCCGAGCGAAAATCTCTTCGATTTTAGCAACAAAAATCACGATTGGGTTTTCGAAAATCTATCGTCCAAAAATCACGTTCGTGGTCCGATTAAAGCTTACAGAAAAGAATGTTTTGAAACTATGAACGGACTTCGACCAGTTTTAGGTTGGGACAATTTGGATGTTTTGCTGGCGAAAAAAAACGGATGGGAAGTTGTGACGATTAAAGATATTTGGGTTAAACATTTGCGCCCGACAGCTTATAAATACAAAGACCAGAAAGCGGAAAAATTGGGGAAGTATTTTTACAATATAGGTTTGAGTTTGCCTTTGGCGATGATTTCTTCTGCAAAGTCGAGTTTCAAAAATCGTTCTGCGAAAGAGTTTTTCACGACTATTAATTCTTTTTTGAAACAAAATGAAAAACGAGAATTGAGCAAAGAGGAAATTAAGTTTATAAGGAATTTGCGCTGGAAAGAATTTTTCAAAAACTTCGGATTATAAGTTTTCCAGATTCTGTGTCAGTTTTATTTTTATTTTTATTCATTTTTATTTGAAAGTAAAATGGTTTTAATTCTATTCACAATAAATATTAATTACATCAATAAAAAATCAAAATTGTTTTCAATCATTTCAAAAATAATCTTTGTCACTTTGTATTAAATATATTTTCAAAGTCAACGAAAAATATCTAAATTGAGCCTTTACTTCAAAAGGCTTTTTATATGCAATTTCTCCACAGGATCATTTCAGAATTATTAGAAAATCACAAAGACCTTTCAGGCTTAGACATCGTTTTACCTGGAAAACGTCCAATGGTTTTCATCAAAAGAATCTTGCAGGAGAAGCAATATCAAGGACTTTTGCCCAACTTCGTGACGATAGACGAACTCATCGCAGAACTTTCCGAAGATTTGGAGATCAAAGGAATCGCCCTTTGGCTTTTCGCTTACCGAACGTATCAAAAAGTAGATGCTTCAGAAGATTTTTCTGGTTTCCTCAAATGGTTTCCAACCTTGCAAAAAGATTGGGATGATATGATGAAGTTCTCAGAAAATGACCAAAAAATCCTCGAATGGATGTTGGACGAGGAACGCATCAAAAATTGGGGAGAAGACCTTGGCGATGATGACAACGCACGAAAGAGAAACCTCAATTTCTGGCGAAAGATGAACGATTTTCTCCCACTTCTGAAATCAGATTTACGGAAAGAAAATCTCGCCACTTCCGGAATGATCTATCAGGAAGCCTTTTCCAAATTAGAAAATTTTGCAAAGTCAACCCAGAATTATTTTGTTTTCTGCGGTTTCAACGCTTTGTCTCGAGTTGAAGAACAGCTCGTTCGCAAACTCTTGCAATGGAACAAAGCTGAAACCTACTTCCAAGCCGACAAATATTACATTGATGATGAAAGACAGGAATCCGGAAAATTCCTTAGAGAAACCATCAAGTGGAAAGAATTTGATCTGTACAGAAATTTCAACTGGATCGACGATCAATTCTCTCAACCAAAAAATATCAAAACCTACGAAGTTTCCGGAAACATTGTCCAGGCAAAAGTTTTACCGGAAATTCTGAAGAAAATTCCAAAAGAAGAATTGTCCGAAACGGCTTTGGTCTTGTTGGATGAGAATCTTCTGCCAGCCGTTTTAGACAGTTTGACTTCCGTGGAAAGTGTGAACATCACAATGGGTTTTCCTTTGAAAAATTTGTCTTTCAGCAACGCTATCAAAAAACTATTTTACCTTCAAAAACAACAGGAGAAAAAATCCTCCAGCTATTATTACGCCGATGTTTTACCAATTCTGGAAGAACTTCCAAATGATGAGATTGACAGCGCAATTATCCAGGAATTCATTGCTAAAATCGAGGAAAGGAATATTGTCTACATTTCTAAAAATCTTCTAGCAGAATTGCTCGGAAAACTGAGTTATTTCGAACTTCTTCAAAAACCAGAATCCACACAAAACTTTTTAGATTTACTAATTAAATTCTGTTATGAATTGAAATTCAAAGAATTGGATGATATTCAGTACGAGAATGTGGCGCATTTTGAAAAGGTCTTCAAAGTCATCAAAAATCAATTGCTGCCTTATAAAATTGAAATTAAAATTGAGACTTTAGAAGTTCTCATCAATCAGTTGGTCAACACAGAAAGCATTGATTTTGTGGGAGAACCGTTAGCTGGATTTCAGATTATGGGACTTTTGGAAACCCGACTTTTGAATTTTAAAAATATCATTCTCCTTTCCGTTAACGAAGGGAAATTGCCATTAGGAAATACCCAAAATACTTACATTCCGTTTGATGTCCGCAAAAATTTTGGTTTGAATACTTTTCTGGAAAATGACAGTATTTATGCTTATCATTTTTATAGATTAATTCAAAATTCTGAAAATGTTCATCTGCTTTATAATGCGTTGAGTTCTGGAGTAAACACAGGCGAAAAAAGCCGTTTCATTACACAATTGGAAATGGAAAGTCCGCACCAAATCGAACACATTATTATTGAAAACACCTCTGAACCCATCTCTCAGGAATTGATGAGAATTGAGAAGAATGAAGCGGTGATGCAACTTTTAAACGAATGGAAAAAGCGGGTTTCTGCGTCGCATCTCGTTACTTATCTTTACAATCCGATTGATTTTTATCTCAATCAAATCTTAAAAACGAGAGAAACCAACGAAATTGAAGAGGAACTTTCACAGCGAAATTACGGGAATCTTGTGCATTATGCTTTGCAATTTTTGCACGAACCAATCAAAGGTAAAATTCTGTCAATCAATGATTTAGAAGATTTACTTCAAAAAGTAGATGAATCAATTGAAGACGCCATCGACAAACTAAAACACCAAACCGAATTCTACGAACGCGGAATGAATTTCATTCACAAAGAAATTGCCAAAAGGGTAGTGCGCAACATTGTGGAATATGATCTGGAATTGGTTAAAAATGGATCAGCATTAGAAATCATCGACCTTGAAAAAGAGATCAATTGCGATTTTTATCTTGATAAAAACCGAACCGACAAAATCAGTTTCTACGGTTTCATCGACAGAATTGACCGACTTGACGGCGTAACTCGAGTGATTGATTACAAAACCGCAAAACCAAAAAAATTAGCTGTTAGTTTAGGAAAGAATAAGGAAGAAAAATTGCCGGAATTATTTTTTAACGACGATTACAAACAAGCTTTGCAACTTTCTATTTATAAATATTGTATCACCAATTCTTTGAACATCAAACCAGAAAATGTAGAAACCGCCATCTGGTCTTTCGCAGAAGTGAACAATGGTCCGCAAAACCTTAATTTCATTGATATTGAAGATTCTGAAGTGGAAGATTCCATCAGAAATTTGATTTTTGAAATTCTAAATCCGGAAGTTCCGTTTGAGGAGAAGGAGAAAGTGAGTTGGTAATTTCTACATTTTTGTAAAACACAATTTTCTCATTCCGTAGGAATCTCAACACGCTGAAAATAAAAAAGTTTAGATTCCTACGGAATGACAAAATTGAGAATAATTTCGCATTATATCAAGGCTGACTCTTTAATTTCAAATCCGTCACTTTAGCTCTTACTTTTTTCATAAAGTCATTACCCGGATCTGCTTTTCCTGTGAAATATTTCGGGTCAGATTCCTTCCAAAGTTTAGAATTCCGGAAAGCACCATATTCGGAATGTCCGATAAGATAGTCGATAGGATATTTTTTGCTTAAATATTTTACCAGTTCTGCATTGGCTTCCACTTGTTTGTCGGTCAATGGTTGAGATTTACTTCCGATATTTTCTACGCCGATGGCACAATAATTCAGTCCAATGGTGTGTCTGGCGAATAGTTCTGGATCTACCAATTGATAGATTGTTCCATCTCTATCGATGATGAAATGAGCAGAAACATTAAGTGAACTCTGTTTTTTCAGTGTGGATCTTTGATTTTCAAGATGGAGATTATTAAAGTATTTGAAATTGGATTCCACAGTTCCGCCAGCTGTGTAATGCAACACGACGATTTTCGGTGTAATCTTCGGCGTTTTCTGATCTAAACCGTGATGTTCTTTCATATATTCCAAACTCAATTTGATTTTTTCTTTAGAATAATCAATCGGTTTTTGAATGATTTTTAAGCTTTGAGCCTGAAATAGAAAGTAGAAACTCAGAAATAAAAATTGAAAAATCTTTTTCATAATGCCTCAAATTTACTTAAAATAACTTCTATTTCTGATATTGATAATGCCCCGTAATCGTCCAACTGAAAAGACAATCTTGTAAAACTTGTCCTGCGCCAATGTTATGTGAAATCAAATAACGTTTACCATCAGGGGATTTTTTATTAACTACAATCCCAATATGTGTAAGGTTTTTCGGCAAATCCCAAGTGACAATATCTCCAGGAACGTAATCTATCGCATCATTAGTTATCGGTTTTACCTTCCCGAACCTCGAAAAGAAAACCATAAGATTAGGAACACGTCTGTGGTCGATATTGGTATCTGGTCTTTTCAGTCCCCATTTTTTTGGATATTTTGAGAAATTCTTTGCCATATCTTCGTGAACTTCCTTTTGCAGATCGATTCCTAATTTTCTGTAAGCACGAATCACGACGTCTGTGCAAACGCCTTTATCTGCGGGAACATCGCCGTTTGGATATTTCAAAACGAAATAAGCGGGATCGTAAACCACTTTATCCTTCGTAAGATTGATTGCAGCATTTGAAAGTTTTGAGGGAAAATTCTGTCCGAAACCTAATGCAGAAATCAGAATAAATAGGAGAAAATATCTTTTCATCTTTAATGGTTGATTATTTTGAATTTAAACTTTTTACCATAAATCAACAGGTCGCTCCTCAGGAGCTTTACCCTTTGGTAGATTTCTTTTTCTATTAACAGTAAATCCCTAGGGGATTAAATCGTGCTCCGTTAGGAGTAAACTGTTAATAGATATAATTTATTAATGATTAAAGCTCCGTAGGAGCGACCTGTGATTTGAATTTTAATATTATAATGATACACTTACTATTGGAACGAAAAAACCTACGAAAATATTCCGCAGGTTTCTGTTAAAAATATATAAGATTGATTTGGTCCTATCCAAAGGCATTGATGCCTGTAATATCCATTCCTGTGATCAACAAATGAATATCGTGTGTTCCTTCGTAAGTAATTACAGATTCAAGGTTGGCAGCGTGGCGCATCATCGGAAATTCTCCCATAATTCCCATTCCACCAAGCATTTGCCGGGATTCTCTGGCGATATCAATTGCCATTTTTACGTTGTTTCTTTTCGCCATTGAGATTTGAGCTGGCGAAGCTTTATGCGCATTTTTAAGCGTTCCTAATTGGAAGCAAAGCAATTGCGACTTTGTAATTTCAGTTAGGAATTCTGCTAATTTCTTTTGCTGAAGCTGGAAACCTCCAATTGGTTTTCCAAACTGTTTTCTTTCTTTAGAATATTGAACAGCCGTACAATAACAGTCAATTGCTGCACCAATTACGCCCCAAGAAATCCCATATCTTGCTGAGTTGAGACAAGAAAGTGGTCCTTTCAAACCTTCAACATTTGGCAACATATTTTCTTTCGGAACTTTCACATTATTGAAAACCAATTCTCCCGTTTTGGAAGCTCTCAAACTCCATTTGTTGTGCGTAGTTGGTGTGGTAAAGCCTTCCATTCCACGCTCTAGAATCATTCCACGTACTTTTCCGTCTTCGCCTTTTGCCCAAACTACAGCGATGTCCGCAACGGGAGAATTCGTAATCCACATTTTAGCGCCATTCAAAAGATAATGGTCGCCTTGGTCTGTAAATTTTGATTCCATTGAGGATGGGTCAGAACCGTGATTGGGTTCCGTCAATCCGAAACAGCCGATCAAATCACCTGATGCTAATTTTGGTAAATATTTCTTTTTTTGTTCTTCAGATCCGAATTCGAAAATTGGGAACATTACTAAAGAAGATTGCACGGAAGCTGCTGAACGAACCGCCGAATCGCCTCTTTCCAATTCTTGCATTATCAATCCGTAAGAAATTTGATCAAGACCAGGACCGCCATATTCTTCAGGAATGTAAGGACCCAAAGCACCGATATTGCCCAATTCCTTCATCAATCCCGGAATATCCGTATGATCTTGCGCTGCTTGGTCTATTTTCGGCATTACGAAACTTTCCACCCAACTGCGAACAGATTCACGGATAAGCTTGTGTTCTTCGGTCAATAGGCTGTCTATGGAGTAGTAATCTGGTATGCTGGTGAGTGGATAGTATGACATTGTTTTTGTTTTGCCTAAAAATAAAGCTTTTCCTGAATTACCAAAAAGTTTTGTTCACAAATAATTCATTTTCTGAAAAACATCATAATTCTTCTGCAAGTAGTTTTGAGACCTGCAAAACTTTGTCGGAGGTTATAAAACTAGGGTTTTGTAACCAAATGACTTTTACTTTGGTTTGAAAACCCTCGTTTTGTGACAAAAGTAAAAGTTGTTTTGTTTCCCACGAATCGTGGGAAACTTCCGCCAAAGTTGTTTGGTTTGTAAACGGTCGTTTTGTATTGAAATGAGTTTTTGTTAGATTGATACTTAAATTAATATTACTTTTATAATACACAAATCACGGATTACAAATCCGCGACATCGGTATATGTAACAATATAATGAAATTCAATATTAATTATAATTTATAATCCTCTATAAATGAAAAAAAGAGAATCTGAACTTAACTATGATTTGAAGTTAACTTACAAATCAGAATGGTATAAATATTTTGGCGAATATGAGTATTCCGTTAACCTAATATTTAAATCTATATCAGGTGGAGAAATCTCAATAGTATCTTTGCCTTTAGCATTTCTAATAAGGCATACTTTAGAACTAGGATACAAAATGAATTTGATTGAATTAGAAAAAGTTTCAGGGATAAAGGCAAAAATTGAATATAAAGGTAAGGCAGCCCATAAAATAGATGATTTACATAAAGAATTTGAATCCCAAATGAATGAAATTTTCAAAAAATATCAAGCTGATAAAGAAACAATAAAACAATTTAATACATTAAACAAGAAACTAACGGAACTAAAAAAGACAATTCATAAGTTAGATGAATTATCCACTGCTTTTAGGTATCCTGTCAAAAATGATGGTATAACACCTAATTTTGATAATTTAGATTTTAATGATAAGACTGATGTAATCAATTTCAAAGAAATTAAATCCCTATTTGATGATAGTATATTATTAATTAAGTATGCTACTGATGTAGTAAATGATATTATACAAGAATTTGAAAATAAAAAGGACACTCCATAAACATATGGAGTGTCCTTTTTATTTCTTCTTCAAATCTTTATCAATCTGTTTCTCGGCATTCTCAGCTTTCTTTTCCTGAGCGCGTTTATCTTTTCGTTGTTGTGCTCGGGATTTTTTCTCAGCCCGTTTTTCTTCTCGGATGACTTTGTTGGATTTGGTATTGTAAAGCGCATCCATAATGCCTTGCCCGGTTTTGCTGAAGATTTTGATTTTTGGTTTCTCGTGCGTTCCGGTTACTACGACAGGGAAACCAATCCATCCGCCAGGTGGTAAGCCAACTCGGATTCGGAAATCGAGTAGACCGTTGAAACTGGTAGTTCCGCTAATGGATGGTCTCAAAACTGAAACTTTGAATGTAAACGGGTCCACGTGAATCAAATTATTTTTGATGTTTGTTTTGATGTCAACGCCCTTCATA
>JAGNPP010000336.1 GCA_017989575.1 Chryseobacterium sp. | reverse complement strand
ATAGAAAAAGATTTGCCTCCTTTTAGTTTTTGGAACAAGATTTATCTCAACAAATCTTACTTCGAAAATGAAAAGATTGACAATAGAATTTTCCTTCACGAAAAAACACATTTGATTCAAAAACATTCTCTGGACTTAATTTTTGTTGAATTTATAAAAACAATTTCCTGGTTCAATCCTGCGATTTATTTTTATAAAAAAGCAATCACAGACAACCACGAATTTTTGGCGGATGAAGAAATCATTAACCAAGAATTTAATATCAAAGATTATCAAAAATTGATTTTGGCAGTAGTTTTACAGGTTAAGAATCTGTCAGTTATCAATCAATTTAATTTTAATAACACCAAACAACGATTTATTATGATGACCACCAAAAAATCAAAACTCGAAAATTTCAAAAAGCTTTTTGCAGTTTCCGTAATCGCAGGATCCAGCTTTTTCTTTGTTCAAAAAGTCTATGCTTCTGGAACCCCTGAAAATGACAATCTGATTCCCGAATTTCAAATTGACAATTCTTTAAAAACCGATACAGTGGTGGTTGTGAAGGATTTTAAGACTGAAAATTCCAAAGTCAAAAAATCAAAAAGATCAGAAAAGCACAACTCGAAAAAACAATTTGAAGATCACGAACTTCCAATTCCGCCACCACCACCTCCAGCAATCAATTTCAGTAATGCAGAATTTCCGGAA
Source organism: Chryseobacterium sp. (assembly GCA_017989575.1). GTDB lineage: Bacteria > Bacteroidota > Bacteroidia > Flavobacteriales > Weeksellaceae > Epilithonimonas. The sequence continues at coordinate 2,287 of JAGNPP010000336.1, read as the reverse complement.
GGACTGAATGAATTGAGAAAAGGAATTGCGGACGCTTTCGATTCTTCATTCATAGGAAAAAATGAAAAAGTAACGTTGAAAACAATGCTTTATGTGACAATCAACAAAAATGGAGAAGCAGTTGAAGTAAAGCCAGATGGCGCTCATCAAAAATTCAATGAGGAAGCTGTAAAAGCATTCAGGACTGCAACAAAAGGTAAAACTTGGAAGCCGGCAACCGAAGAAGGAAACCCAACAGCGACCGTTTTCCAACTTCCAATCACAATGCAATTTCAGTAAATGATGGGAAGAAAGATCAGAATTATTTTGTTGATTTTAATTAGTTTTTGCTTTAATTCTTGTACAGCTTTTAATCAATATTCCAAATTCAACAAAGTTCAAAATTGTGGAGAAGACAATATTTTTCTTTGCATTACCAATGATAGTTTGAAAATTAAATATCAATCTTTCGGCGGTTTCGATTTTGCAAATAATTCCAAAGAATACAAGAAATTAAAAGTTGGTAAAAAACCAAAATTCAAAAATATTTTGCTTTACGGAAAGTCGAAAGTCATTGATACAGATTATTATATTTTGATTGATAACAAAGAAAAAATGCCCGGTTTTGTTTATAAGGATACAATCATCAACAATGTTCCAATAACCGTTGCAGTGAGTGATTCTTCTAATAAAATCAACAAAGAATTCTTGCTCAAAGGACTTCAAATATCGGAAGAATAATTTCCAAAAAATGTCAAACGTTCCAAAATTGGGACGTTTTTTATTTTGTATTTTTGTTATATGGATTTCAAACTTCACTCAGAATATAAACCTACTGGAGACCAGCCAACCGCAATTGAAAAATTGGTAGAAGGTATCAATGTTGGCGAAAAGTATCAGACACTTCTCGGCGTTACGGGTTCTGGAAAAACTTTTACGGTTGCCAATGTTGTGGAAAGTGTGCAACGTCCTACGATTGTGATGGCGCACAACAAGACTTTGGCGGCCCAGCTTTTTATGGAGTTCAAGGAGTTTTTCCCGGATAATGCGGTGGAATATTTTGTGAGTTATTACGATTATTACCAGCCAGAAGCTTTTATTGCTTCTACGAATACTTACATCGAGAAAGATTTGAGTATCAATGAAGAAGTGGAAAAATTGAGACTTTCTGCCATCGCAAGTTTGCTTTCTGGGCGACGAGATATTTTGATTGTTGCTTCGGTTTCTTGTATTTATGGTGTGGGAAATCCGAGTGAGTTTCATAAGTCATTGATTACCATTGAAAAAAATGAAAAGCTTTCCAGAACCAGATTGCTTCATCAATTGGTTAGTGCCTTGTATTCCAGAGCGTTGAATGACTTTCAAAGAGGAACGTTCCGTGTGAAAGGTGACGTGATTGATATTTATCCGGCTTATGCAGATACGGCGATTCGTATTCAGTTTTTTGGTGATGATGTAGAGAAAATCCAAAGTTTTGACCCAGTTTCCGGAAGTGTGATTTCGAATTTTGACATCATTAATATTTATCCTGCCAATCTTTTTGTAACGACGGCTGAGACAATGCAAGGTGCGATTCGTCAAATCCAGGATGATATGGTGAAGCAAGTCGATTTCTTCCGAGAAATTGAAAAGCCTTTGGAGGCAAAACGTTTGGAGGAGAGAACAGAATTAGATTTAGAAATGATTCGGGAGCTTGGCTATTGTTCCGGAATCGAAAATTATTCCAGATATATGGATGGTCGTTTGCCTGGTTCAAGACCGTTTTGTTTATTAGATTATTTCCCAAAAGATTTCCTGATGGTCATCGATGAAAGTCACGTGACTGTTCCGCAGGTTCACGCGATGTACGGTGGCGACAGAAGTCGAAAAGAAGTCTTGGTAGAGCACGGTTTCCGTTTGCCTGCGGCGATGGACAACAGACCTTTGAAATTCAATGAGTTTGAGGATATGCAGAATCAGGTGATTTATGTTTCCGCTACACCAGCAGATTATGAATTGGAAAAATCTGGCGGAACTTATATCGAGCAAATTATCCGTCCGACTGGACTTTTGGATCCAATAATTGATGTTCGTCCGACGATGAATCAGATTGATGATCTCATCGAAGAAATCCATAAAAGAGAAGAAGCCGACGAAAGAGTTTTGGTGACGACATTAACCAAAAAAATGGCGGAAGAACTCACGAAATATTTCACGAAAGTGGGAATCCGAACCAGATACATTCATTCCGATGTGGAGACTTTGGAAAGGATTCAGATCATGCAGGATTTGCGTCTTGGTTTATTTGATGTTTTGGTGGGTGTCAATC
>JAGNPP010000335.1 GCA_017989575.1 Chryseobacterium sp. | reverse complement strand
CAAAAATATACCGGCTTCATCAAGTTGGATCCAGAAAATTACTTCATCAGTACAGTTCCGGTAGATCTCAATCCGGTTTACATCATTGCAGTTTCCGTCGGGATTTTCATCGTTTCCGGGATTGCGATGATCTTACCGAGTTATTTAATCAGTAGAATATCACCATTGAAAGCGGTTAAGTACAGCTAAAATATAAATGATAGTTGATAAATGATGATTGATTATCATTGTCATCAACAATTAAAAATAATTAATGTAATTTGGGCAGCTTTTCCGCCTTCCGTTCCCGCTTTTTTTTGCCAAGGCTTTTCCCAATGCAAAAAAAGAGCTCCACTCAAGTCGGGCTGCAGATTCAATATAAAAACACTATTTTGTCATCATTTAGAACCAATTACAAATCATAACAACATCAAACACAAATAGAAATATAAGATAAGCGATAAATGACCATTGATTCTTCAATCATCGCTAATCATTTATCAACTATCAATCATCAATTATTAAAATTATGAAATATTACAACAACATCGTAGAAACCATTGGTAACACACCGCTTGTTAAGATCAACAGAGTTTTAGGAGAAGATTTCCCCGCTTTGGTTTTGGCAAAAGTTGAAACTACGAATCCAGGAAATTCTGTAAAAGACAGAATGGCTCTCAAAATGATTGAAGATGCCGAAAAAGACGGTCGTCTAAAACCAGGCGGAACCATCATCGAGGGGACTTCCGGAAACACAGGAATGGGATTGGCTTTGGTGGCTATTCAAAAAGGTTACAAATGTATTTTCGTAACCAACTCCAAACAATCTAAAGAAAAATGTGATATTCTTCGCGCAGTTGGTGCAGAAGTAATCGTTTGTCCAACAGACGTAAAACCGACTGATCCAAGATCTTACTATTCCGTTTCCAAAAGATTGGCGAAGGAAACAGAAAACGGTTGGTACGTAAATCAATATGACAATCTTTCCAACAGACAAGCGCATTACGAAAGTACAGCGCCAGAAATCTGGGAGCAAACTGAAGGAAAACTGACGCACTTCGTGGTTGGAGCTGGAACGGGCGGAACGATTACAGGTTGTGGAACATTCTTCAAAGAGAAAAATCCGGACATCAAAATCATTGGTGTTGATACTTATGGATCAATTCTGAAAGAGATTCACGAAACTGGTGAGATTCATTTGGAAAATGCTTACACTTACATCACAGAAGGCATCGGCGAAGATATTCTTCCCGAGAATTACGATATGAGCGTCATCGATCATTTCGAAAAAGTGACGGACAAAGACGGTGCAATCTATGCAAGAAAACTGGCAAAAGAAGAAGGGATTTTCTGTGGTTATTCTGCAGGAAGTGCGATGGCTTCTTTGGTTCAGATGAAAGATAAGTTCACCAAAGATGATGTGATCGTCGTATTGCTACACGATCACGGAAGCCGTTACGTTGGGAAAATCTACAACGACGATTGGATGAAAGAAATGGGTTGGCTGGAGTAATTGTCATTGATAAATCATCAATGATAAATGATAAAAAAACCGTCTTGTTCTGCAACAAGACGGTTTTTTATAATCTAAATTTAGTTTATTAATTACAAAATTCCACCTCCCACAATCAATCTGATGCCACCCAAAAATACAGCTGTGGCACACATTATGATTCCTGCGGTAGCATAGTTTTTCGGAAGGTTGTCTTCTTGTAAAAAGGCAATGATACTGATGACCAGACCAATCATAGAAAAAGGAATATTGACCCAGTTAAATGATCCTAAACAAGGGATAAATCCCAATAACATCCCAAAGATGGCTAAGATTCCCATTACCAGACTTGCTGTTTTCATAGTTTTGTGTTTGTATATTTTTTAATAATTGTTTTTAAAAATAAGATGGTGTTGATTGCCAATGCTCCAAAAATTAGAAAACTGAGTTTGTTTAAAGACCAAGCCTTATCAAAATTCATATTTTTAATTTCAATGAAAGCTCGTGTGGATCCACAGAGGAAACATTCTTTCCCAATTTTCTGATACTCGCAAGTTGGCATTTTTGAGAGAATCAAGTTTTCATCTACAAAAAATACAACCAATAAAATCAAAATAGACAAAACACCTGAGATTTGCCAAACAATTTGGATGGCATTTTTGAGTTCTTGGTTTTTTTGGTTTTTTTGCTTGAGATTCATCTATTTTTGAATTTCATCATCATCATCATTATCAAAATTTTTATGGAAATCTTTGTCGTGAGATGTTATTTCGGTAGAAAAAATAAAAGACATTAAAAAGGTACCAAAAATGATGAAGATAATTAAGAAGATAAACTTTAGAATCATATTATAAAATCTCTTGAAGTTAAGTGGTAAGCCCCACATTTACATTTATATATTCGAATCGGCTTTTTATTTTCTTGACGTTTTTTCATAATTCTCAAAACTTCCAAAGTTGCTTCTTTTTCTGTAGAGTATGATATTTTATCACATTTTGCTAATAGATTTTTAACCAATTTTTCTTGTTGTGCTCGAACTAACAATTTTTCTAAATTACTTTTTACATATAACTTTAAATCTTCATCTTTTGTGAATTTTCCAATATTTAATAAATCTTTAGCAGGTATGTTTTTCAGCGTAGTGAATTTATGTTTTCCTTCAAAGAGAAAAGAATTATCGTCGTACATACATTCAAGTATTTAATTACTTACCCAAAAACCTCAAAATCAACACCATCAAAACTCGCAAAAACCATCGTTGGATAAGAATCCTGATGGAACATATTTCCCTCAGAATCAATTCCAATCGCACCAGCAAAACCATCAATTTCTTTCAATTCTTCGAAAGTTCTGTCAAAAGCATTTTCTATAGAAATTCCATCTGTTACTCTGGTCACGATTTTGGTTGAGGTCGCATTGCTCACAATATCTTCTCCAACACCAGTACAGCTTACCGCACAGAATTTATTAGCATAATTTCCTGCAACCGTCGCAGAATCCGAGATTCTTCCCGGGAT
>JAGNPP010000334.1 GCA_017989575.1 Chryseobacterium sp. | reverse complement strand
CGACAAAATTATCCAAACAATGGTGGCGTAAGAACTTCACCTAATAACAATGGCGGATTCAGAAATACACAGCCAAGTGGCGGTTACAGAAATGATACTTATGTAGCACCAACAAGATCAGGGAATTCTGGAGGTGGATTCAATTCCGGAGGTGGAATGAGATCTGGTGGTTCTTCTGGAGGCGGTGGCGGAATGAGATCCGGCGGTGGCGGTGGAAGAAGATAATCTTTTAATAAAAAACATTTCATATAAAAAATGCTAAAAAAAACTTTCTTACTGCTTAGTATTCCGGTTTCATTTGTTTATTTGCAAGCTCAGGATGTTTCGGTAATTACAAATACGGTGGATGTCTATTCCGCAAATCCTATCAACGGAACTGCCAAATACAATGCGATGGCAGGATCTATCGGAGCTTTAGGTGGTGACATTTCTTCGGCTAATGTCAATCCGGCGGGTATCGGGGTTTTTATCACCAGTGATTTGAACTTGACGCTGGGAGTGAATAGTAACAAAAACACGACGACACTAGCCGGTAGATCTTCAAATTATAAATTGAATAATACAGATCTTAATAATACCGGAGGTGTTTTGACCATTAATTTGAATGATCTCAATTCCAAATGGAAATTCATCAATGTTGGAGTCAACTACTCTACCCGATCTTTGGATAATTATACCGAATCTGCAGGAAATCAAAATATCAAAATTGTAGATAATTTTTCTTTGCCAGATAAAGTGATTAATTATACTTATCAAGGTCACGCTTATGACAGATACGGTGATCAATCAAAAATGAATTTTGCAGTAGGTGCAAATTATGAAAACAAATTGTATTTCGGAGCTGGGCTTAATTTCCATACTTCATTTTTGAGACAATTTGATAATGCTCAATTTTTATCCGATTATGACAATACAAGTTTGCCTTACTCCAAACAATATACAGGTTATGAAGAAAACGCAGATGGATTCTCTGCTAACTTTGGGGTAATTGCAAAAGTCGGAAATCAGTTTCGTGTGGGTGCTGCTTTAGAAACGCCAACTTGGTGGAGAATGGATAGAGTTTACAGCCAATACAACTTTAACCAGGACGATAGAACTTACGGTGAAGACAGAAAATTCTCGACACCAATGAAAGCCACTTTAAGTGCAGCATTTGTTCCCAACAAAAATTTTGCTATAAACGTCGATTTTGTTCAAGGAATCAGCAAACCTAATTACAAAGAGTACGGAGATGCAGAAGTGGAATTGAATAATTTCTTCGATGATGATTACAAGAATGCTTCGGAAGTCCGTGTGGGTGCAGAATACAGAATCAACGCATTCCGATTGAGAGGTGGATATGCTTACCAGGGGAACAGCTTTGATAATCTATCTTTATTGGCTTACAATGACAATGGCACTGTGTCGGATCAATCTTACTCTAATTTGATTATGGGAAAAAGAAACACTTTCGGTGCAGGTTTAGGTTATGACTTCCAATCCTTTTACATCGATGCATCTTATCAAAACATTTCATCTGAATATTCTAGTCCATTCCTACAAGGAAATGTGGATTATAATAGCGGATATTTCAATGGTGGATTTGATGTCAATAGTGACGCTTACGCAGTTTCGAAAGTTAAAAACAACAGAAGTAATTTCTTTGTGACTGTTGGGTGGAAATTCTAAGAATTTTCACTTTAAATATAAAAAAGTCCTGTAAAAATATTTTTACAGGACTTTTTTTTTAGTTTTGATTCATCTCATCTGCTTCTTCCATCAGTTTTAGATATGTGAAGTATCTTGTCTCTTCTATTTCTCCGGTTTCCAAACCGTTCACGACTTCACATTTCGGTTCATTGATGTGCATACAGTTGTGGTATTTGCAATTTCTTCCTACTTCGAAAATCTCTGGAAAGTAATGTTGAATTTCTTCTTTTTGAACATCAATCATTGCAAATTCCCGAACGCCTGGCGTATCTATCACCGAACCACCAAAATCCCAAAAATGCATCTGCGCAAAAGTCGTCGTATGCTTTCCTTTCAAAACAGATTCTGAGATCTCACCCGTTTTGATATGAAGATCAGGCTGCATTGCATTCACCAAAGTTGATTTCCCACAACCGGAATGTCCGAAAAACACAGATGTTTTATCTTTAATTTTATCAATTAAGAAATTGAGATTGAGTTTTGTGTATGATGAAATATTCAAAGTATCGTAACCGATGTTCTGATACATTGCTTCGATGTTTTCTACGATTTCTTTTTCCTCATCATTCAAAGTATCCATTTTGTTGAATAATATTAGAGGCTTAATATTATAAGCTTCGCAACAAGCAAGAAAACGGTCCAAAAATCCTAACGAAGTTTCAGGGAATTTCAACGTATAAATGAAACAAGCAATATCTACGTTGGACGCAATGATATGCGCTTCTTTGGAAAGGTTTACGGATTTTCTGATGAGATAATTTCTTCTCGGGAAAATTTTGGTAATCCAGGCAACATCATCTTGTTCCAAAGAAAATTCCACTTCATCTCCTACTGCAAGCGGATTTGTAAGTCTGGTTTTTATCAGTTTGAATTTGCCTCGGATCCTGGCTTCGTAAACCGTTTTAGTTTTCTCTTCCAAAACCTGGTACCAGCTTCCTGTAGATTTGATGATGATTCCTTTCAAAAAATAGATTTTTAATGTTTTACAAAGTTAAAGCTTTTATCTGTTTTTAAGTAAAAAACCCTTTCAGAGTTTGAAATCTGAAAGGGTCTTGAAATTCTTATTAGCCTTGTCAAGGTTTCAAACCTTGACAAGGCTTTTTGAAGCGTAGAATCTTACGCAGCCCGACTTGAACGGAAATCCTTTTTTGCGTAAACTATAGTTCTATTTAAACTGAAATCGTCTGCAAAAAAGATTGGGAGTGGAAGGCGGAAAAGCTGCCCAAATTATTCTAAGTCTTCGTGAGCCTCAGACTGACAGCATTAACCAAAATTATCTATCAATCATAATATTATTCTGAACCTCGA
>JAGNPP010000333.1 GCA_017989575.1 Chryseobacterium sp. | reverse complement strand
GTAAATGGGGAAACATTTTCGGAGCCGGAATTTGCATTTGTAGGCGCTTCCTGACCAGCCAAACTCATAGGTAACAATAAACTAGCTGCTACTAATGATAATAAATTTTGTTTCATATTTGAATGTTTTTTTTCTAGTTAATTATTTTGCTACAAAATATACTCTTCTGTTTGCTTCATTTTTCCATTCAGGGCATTTGGTTGCCGGATCGCATTCAGTATATTTCAAATCTTCTTTACCTCGCCCTTCCGCAGTTAACACAGACGAAGAAACGCCTTTATCTACTAAATATTTAAGAACTGCATTAGCTCTTGCCTGAGATAGTTTTTTATTATAAGCACTGGATCCTCTACTGTCTGTAGCTCCAACAACGATGAAACTGTCGCCTGCTCCTAAAGTTTTGATTATATCCGCAGCTTGATTTAGATCATGGAAAGATTTTGATCGAATAACATCCTTATTCAATTCAAATTCTATTCCTTTAAAGTATTTATTAATTTCTTCTATAGCAACTTGCTTTGTAGCAATTGGCTGAGCTGTGGTTTCTATTGGACAACCATTGTTTGATATTGGTCCAGGAACTGTTACACACTTATCATTAAGATCGATAACGCCGTCCAGATCAATATCCAGCGCGACACCAGCTCCATCTACTCTCGCTCCAGCAGGCGTGTCTAGTTGTCTGTCCCAATCGTCGCAAACGCCATCGTTGTCACCATCACCTTTTTCACAAACATTGAAATCTTTAAACTGATCTTCCAATGCTGCCGCTTTAGCATAAGCCATTTGTAAAGGATCTACCCAACGAAGGTGGTCTTTGTTTTTTCCCAATTTGAAGGAAATACCAAGATTAACCAACCAAGCATTATCAGAATACGTGTCATTAATTTCGTTATAGCCTGGATTCGCTTCTCTGGTCCATCCACCGCCATCGAATTCCTCATCTCCACTAAGTACATATAGTGTTCTAAGCTCAATATCCAATAGTCTAGAAATATTATACTTTAAACCAATTCCACCGATGTAGGTAAAAGAGGCAACATCCATTTTCTGCTCTATATAAAGTGGCCATTTGCTAAGAATTGCATTGTCTTGCAAGAAAGTTTTGTAACCTGTAAATCCAATTCCCCCATATCCGTGCAATGCCCATCTGAAGTTAGATTTGTTATCTACTCTTCTCATAATATTGGAAAAATTCACATCTCCTAGCAATGCAAGCTGGTCAAATTTTGTATAACCGTGTCCTACGCCAGCTGCTTCATTAAGATAAGCTTTTTGATTGGTTTGTCCTTTGGTATACATTAGGGATATTCCAAAAGTATGGCTGATTTGTTTGTCCAAACTCACATAGCCGTGCCATCCCCAGTTAATATCACCTCCATAGAAAGAAGTAAGATCTGCGTGAGACATAAAAGCGCCACCCCCACCAACAGAGACAGACCAGTCTTTGAAAAGACGGCTTTTGTTATTGAAAGGTTGTGTTTTGATTTCCGTATCGCTAGCAGCCTCATTATTGGTTTGAGCCAAACCTAGAACAGGTAAAAGGAGAAGTAGAAATAGTTTTTTCTTCATAATCATTTGTGTTATCGTTATTTATCGTACTTCGTTTATTAATCTCATCGCAAAATCCCGTTCAAATAGATTTTTGTGATGCGGAATAATAAGTTTTTTGGATATGAACTTTATACTATTAAATAATATTACATCAATATCTATAACCCTGTCCTGATAAGCTCCGAAATCTGAAGAATCCTTGGTGCGACCCATTTCTCTTTCTATTTCCTTCAGCTTACCCAGCAGTTTTATAGGCGAAATTTGTGTTTTAATTCGAACTGCAATATTACAAAAATTATTGTAACTATCAAATTCTACTGGCTTTGATATGATTAATTCAGATTTTGTTAATATTAAACCTATTACTTCTTCTATTTTTCCCAAAGCAATTTCAATATTTTTTTCCGGATTATTTATATTACTTCCCAGTAACAAAACCACATTGTTGTGCGACATATCTATCAAATTATCTTATAATGAAAAGTTTTTTCAAACTAGTTCTCGCAAATTTAACTGCAATTTTCATTGTAGTTGCAGGTTTTTTTGCCTTTTTTATCATGTTTATCGCTATATCTTCGATTTCCGAAACCAGTGATGTAAAATCTGACTCTGTTCTAACATTGGACCTAAAAACAAAAGTAATCGACAGTCCTCTGGAAGATCAGGAAGATTTTTTCTCTATTAATAAGGAAGAAAAAGCCGTTCTCCTTTATGACGTTTTGCAAGCCATCAAAAATGCAAAAACAGATCACAAGATCAAAGGAATCAGTATAGAATCTGATTTCATCAACGCTGGAATTACGCAGTTGGATGACATCAGAAATGCTTTGATTGATTTCAAAAAGAGCGGAAAATTTGTTTATGCATACGGGAATTCGGTTTCTCAGGGTGCTTATTATTTAGGATCTGTTGCGGACAAATATTATCTAAATCCAGCTGGAGGCATAGAACTGAAAGGTCTTTCTGCGGAAGTGACTTTCTTCAAAAGTTTTGCTGAGAAGTTCGGCATCGGCATCCAGGTCATCCGTCACGGGAAATTCAAAGCGGCTGTAGAGCCATTCTTGAAAGATGAAATCTCGCCAGAAAACCAAGAGCAACTTTCTACTTTGCTAAACGATATTTGGAATAATACGTCCAACAAAATCGCAACTTCGAGAAACATTCCTGCCCCCGAATTCAAAACCATTACAGACAGCTTGTATGCTTATCTTCCAAATTTGAGTCTAAAATACAAATTGACAGATGGGCTGATTCAAAAATCGGAGTATGATAATCTCATCAAGAAAAAACTTAAACTTGATAATGATAAAAAGATCAATAAAATTTCTTTTGCCAAATACGCCAATTCTATAGAGTCCAAAAGTGATAAAAACAAAGTTGCAGTTTTATACGCATCTGGCGCCATTAACAATGGAAAAGGTTACGATGCAATCTACGCAGAAAAC
>JAGNPP010000332.1 GCA_017989575.1 Chryseobacterium sp. | reverse complement strand
TGAATTTATCGTTCAGCTTTTCGGAAGAAGAAAGCCAGGAATTTCAGAACTTTAGGAATGGAAAGAATTGGTTGCAAGATTATAAAATTAGAAATATAATTATTATTAATGAAGTCGTTTTAAAGTTATAATTGACTTTAGAACGACTTTTATATTTATCTGTATATGAAAAAGTTATTGTTGTTTATTTTAATAATAAATTTAAGTTCATTAAATGCCCAAAATCTTGATGCATTCAAATTCTATAACAAGAAATCAAAAGAAATTGGCTCAAAAGATTTAATCAAAGAATTAGCGAATTATGATGTCATTTTGATTGGCGAACACCACGACAATTCCATCAATCATTGGCTTCAAAAAAGAATCACGGAAGCTATTTTTAATAAGAAAAATGGACAGATTATTCTCGGAGCTGAGATGTTTGAAAGAGACAATCAACAAGCTTTGAATTCTTATCTCACTGGAAAAATTGACCCAAAAGTTTTGAAAGATTCAGTAAGACTTTGGAAAAATTACGAAACGGATTACAGACCTTTGGTAGATTTTGCAAAAGCCAAAAAACTAAACTTCATCGCCACAAATATTCCAAGAAAATACGCTTCCCAAACTTCCAAACAAGGCATCAAAACTTTGAATGATTTGCCAGAAAATGAAAAGAAATTCATTGCCAAATTACCCATCGAAGTCACATTGGAAACGCCTGGTTACAAAGAAATGAAATCCCTGATGGGCGATCACGTGGACGAATTAAAACTAATGAATTTCATCGCCGCACAAGCCATAAAAGATGCGACGATGGCGGAATCGATTTTCGAAAATTTGAATGCTGGAAAGACTTTTATCCATTACAACGGCGATTATCACAGCAAGCAATACGGCGGAATCTATTGGTATTTGAAAAAGAAAAACCCGAATTTGAAAATCGCTGTTATTTCTGTCTTCGAATCTGAAAAACCGGAATTAGCTTTACCTGAAAAGGATTTTATCCCGACGGAATTCAATCTTGTGATTCCGAGTGATATGACGAAGACTTATTAGGAAATTAAATTAATCAAAATCATTTTCGTCTATTTCCCCTATAAATTGAAACGTTTCTTGTTTTTGAATTTGAACTGAAAATGAGTAAGGTTCGATAATAAAATTTTTAGATAATAAAAATACTTGAATTTCTTCTTCAAATTTTTTATCAATTTTGTTTGGTTTTGAAAATAGACTTTTAACAAGATCAATGTAATAGTTAATTTTAAATCTATACTGTGATTTTGTAAAAACGAAAATATTATTCTTTAAATGATTGTATTTTATTTCATTTCTTAAAACTAAATCCACACACCAAAATTTTGGAGAAGTTTCTTGATAACACATCAACATTCCAATTGGAGTTTCTATGCTTCCTCCGAATTCATTTTTAACAAAATGACGTATTTGTGCTATAATGACGTTTTCGTTACTTTCTTTCCAATAAAGTTTGTATTTGTCGAGTAGTATAGTTGTTTCCATATTTTCTGAAAGCTAAATTAGTAAAAACATAATCAAGTATTTATTCTCCCAATTTACTTTTCCCCATATTTGTAAAAAATTCTATCAAAATGCAGGCATTACTTTTAGAGGACGATGCTGTTCTATCTTCAGAAATTGCACTTTTTCTGGAATCAAAATCGATAAAAACCGACAAAGCAGAAGACGGCGAAGTTTTCCTGAATCAATTTACAGGCAAAGATTATGATATTTTTTTGCTGGATATCAACGTGCCGAAAATCAATGGTTTGGAGATTTGCAAAACCATCCGAGAAACCAATTCCGAAACGCCAATCATCATCATCTCTGCGTACGACGGCATCGAAGAAAAGAAAGAAGCGTTTCTACAAGCGGCCGACGATTATTTGGTAAAGCCATTTTTGCTGGAGGAATTGTTGTTGAGAATCAATTCTCAAATGCGCAGACGAACGCCGAAAACCGATGAAATAGAAAAAATCGTGATAGAAGATTTGGAGATCTTCCCAGAAGACAGCAAGGTTTTCCGCTCTGGCGAAGAAATCAGTTTGACGGTAAAGGAATTTCAATTGTTGGTTTTATTGGCAAGAGCTAATGGGCGAACGCTTTCCAAACAGTATATTTCCGATGAAGTATGGAAAAATCAATTCCAATCCACAAACAACGCCATCGAAGTTTACATCAATTTCCTACGCAAAAAAATCGATAAAAACTTCAAAACCAAGCTTATCCACACCAGACCAGGTTTCGGATATTATCTAAGTCCACTTTAAAATTCAATATTTAAAATTCGAGATTAATCATTCATCAACTATCATTCATCATTTATAACTTATGTCTCTAAAACGCAGAATCGCACTCAATCTCAGTATCGCATTTTCCTTGATTTTCGGGATTATGATGTTTGTGGTTTACGTTTCTTTCAATGATTTTAGACGAGACGAATTTAAGTTGCGTTTCCAGAAGCGATTGGTTTTCACGGTTAATTTTATCGAGAAATCTAGAGATTTTGAAAAAGAAGCACCCATTTTCTTTGATGAGAATTCTGACAACGTTTTGTTGAATGAGAATATTATGATTTTCAGCGATGCTAAAAAGTTGATTTATAGCACATTGAAAGACAAAAGCGTAAGTTGGGACAAAGCGCTTTTGCATCAATTAGATAAGGAAAAAACGGTTTATAATGAATTTTCCGTTCCCGAAATTTATGCAGCGCTCAGAAATATCAACGGCGAAAATTATTATATTCTCACTAGCGCTCAAGATGTTACAGGTCAATCCAAGCTTGACTTTTTGAAATATATGTTGATTTTTTCTTATGTGGTAAGCATTCTTTTGATCTGGTTTTTCAGTTATTACATCGTTTCAAAATTTCTGCAACCTTTGGAGATTCTAAAATCTGACATTTCCGAAATCAGCGCCCACAAGTTGACGACGCCCGTGGTTATCAAAAATCCAAAAGGCGAGATCGGTGTTTTGGCAACTTCTTTCAACCTGATGACCAATCGTTTGA
>JAGNPP010000331.1 GCA_017989575.1 Chryseobacterium sp. | reverse complement strand
CCAAGGCATTGCCTGTAAAACCTGTATGTGTTCCTTCGAATCCGAGAATTAATTCGGTATTTATTCCTTTGTCTGAGAATATTTGGTAGGCTTCATTTACAATTAATTCGTTGGGAGGCACAACCAAGTTTAGCGCAGGTGGACGTGTTGGAACAGAAATATAAGCAATAGAGGGATTGACGGTTGAAACTAATGTTGCTGTTTGAAGTACATCTTTGGCATTGTCATTTACACCCTCTACCAACATAGTTTCGCTCACCAATATACCTTTAAACTCTTTCGAAAATGTGATCAAGCCTTTCACGTATTCTTTAAAATCAACTTTAGCAAGTGGTCTGTTTATCTTTTTCCAGATAGATTCATTTCCCACGTCAATTTTTACTGAAACCCAATCAGCCAATTGTAATTCTTCCCGTACTTGAGGGTCGTTGAGCAATGAAGCATTTGTGATTACTGCAATAGGAATGTTGAGTATTTTTAATTTTTCAATTGATTCACCTAAATGAATGTCCAATGTTGGTTCTCCATTAGCCACAAAAGTCAGGTAGTCAGGCTTGTCGCTTTGTGCTAGTTTACTTAAATGTTCTTGTACTTCATCAAATATTACCGAAGGCTCGTAAAATACTTCACGTTCGAAACTATAGTTGTGTGTTAACCCAACCTGACAATAGATACAAGAATAAGAGCATGTTTTTGTTGAAGTAATATTATTTATTCCAAGGCTTTTACCCAACCGACGCGATGGAATTGGTCCAAAACTAATCATAATTCAATAAATTTAAAATTGTACAACATCTATAAGAGTTTCCCGACTCTTGTAAACACTTCGGAGATTTCCATTACTGCCACACCGTGACCGGGCAAATGAGAAGGGTTCCATTTTTTCATATCATCAAATTGCTCCCCTTCTGTAAAATAACTCACACCACCTTTTATCTGATATGACATATCATCATTTGTTATAAAAAGTATAGCTCCTGTACTTCCTGAAAAAATATTTTCAAGTGTTTTGCAAAAGAAGTTGTTCGCCACAATTATCTGATTCTCATCAAATAAAGAAATACTGTTTACATAAATCGAATTGGGAGTCCCATTTTTGTTTACTGTGCTAAAAACAGAAGGGCCTTTTCGGTTATTCCAGGCATTTAGGACTATTTCAGGTAATTTGTTCATTGTCATAATTTATATTTTCTTATTTTTTAGACATGTCATCTGATATATAAAACAATTATAAATCAGTGTATTGCCATTTGATCAACTAACTTAATGAATTGCCCCAGCGGGACATACTCTCACACATTTTCTACAATTTTTGCAGAGTTTGTTTTGAATTACAGCTTTTCCATCAACCATAAGAATAGCATTAGCAGGGCAGTTTTCAATACAAGCTTCACACCCAATACAGAAGTTGGCATCAACGATAGGAAAAACCGGGGTTATTTGTAAATCTGGAGTTGAGATAATCTGGGAAGAAATAGTCTGCTTTTCAGTTATAGTCAACGTACTTTCTTTTGAAGATTCTCCTCTCACGAGTAAAACCATACACGTGGGACATATATGAGATCTACACGGAATACCTGCCACATGAGGAATTGAGTAGCCACAGCGAGGACAGGTACAAAAAGCAAATGAAGAGCCTGATTGTAGTTGATTATGTTTTTTGTTTCCAAACATGATATTTGTTTTTAATAGAGTAGGCAGCTCCAATAGTTGCAGGAACTGCCTATTCTGATTATTTAATTCCAAACGGTACTTTCAAACTTAAACTTATGTTTCTACCCTCGTTGAGGTAACCCAAAGGCTTCAGTGTGGATAAATGGTCAAAATATTGTGTGTCGAAAATATTGTTGGCCGACAGTCCAATATTCATCAGTTGATTACTGAGTTTTATATCAGCATTAATTCCTACATTTACAAGCGTGTATCCATTAGCCGAAGATTCATAAGGCGATGGATGGTTTTGCTTTAAAGCCGTAAGAGCAGATATTTTGAAATTAGGGTGTAGTAAGAAACCAATCTTTTCTCTTCCAATCCATGTTTCGTAGCGGAATTTATGAGCAGGAATAAAGGGTAGATAATTATCATTTTCTTGCACTCCAATTACCGTTGAATAAATTCCCTGAACATGCAACCATGGAAATGATTTTGGGTGAAAATGAACACCTGCTTCTCCACCGTATAATTTAGCATTGGTTTGTGAAAAACGATAAATTGTCATGCCGGTTGATGTTAAATCAGTTGTAGGAGAAATGAAAATATAATTATCAATTAAGTTATAGAATCCAGCCAAATCGAATGAAAAATAGTCTCCATGATAATGCATACTCATATCAATTTCATACGCATTTTCAGGAGTAAGCGCATCATTTCCGATCTCGTATCTGTCGCCGTGCATTCCATTGGAAGTAAGCTCTGATAAATTAGGAGCTCGATATGCTTTTGCTAAATTAGCTCTGAACATTATCTTTTCGTTTAAGTTATATGTCAATCCGACCGAAGCACTAGGACTCGAAAAATTGAGTGAGACAGGAGCATGATAACCTTCGGTGCCGACTGTACCCATTGGATCAGTTTCAATTTTGTACATATCAAAACGTAAACCACCCTGTAATTTTAGTTTTTCGAAAAATGTATATTGTATCAAGCCGAAAACACCAATATTATTTACATCGGCATCGGGTAGAAATTGAGCAGCTCGATTGTTCTGGTTTCGGTTTATCTGACTTTTCCCTTGGAAACCAATAATATAATCAGAATTCTCATTGGAGGGTAAATATAATTTAGATTCATAGGTAAGCGTATTTAGGTTCATTTCTACGACCGGCACATCGAGAGTGGTTTGTAACTTACGCAATGCAACTTGGTAGGCAATGTTGGTTTCCCATTTAAAATTTCCAAGATACAATTTATTTTGAGAAGAAATCAAATGATGATTCAAATCCTGAAACCAAATATCATTGTCTCTACCATGTTCTGTGATAAGCGATTTCACGGCAGGAACTGTCATACCCAGTTT
>JAGNPP010000330.1 GCA_017989575.1 Chryseobacterium sp. | reverse complement strand
TTGTCGTTTTATAGAAATTTGGACATCCGTTATAGAAACTACCAATCAAAAGTCATCCTAATTCAAATTCATTCCAAACTCAATTTTTGTAACTTTGCCCCAATGAATTCTTTAGTTGACAAATACAATATTCCAGGTCCGCGTTACACTTCTTATCCAACTGTTCCTTACTGGAACGAGGCAGATTTTACCGCAGATCTTTGGAGAAAATCAGTGATTAGGTCTTTCTCGGAAAGCAATTCTGAGGAAGGCATTTCCATTTATATTCACTTGCCTTTTTGCGAAGCGCTTTGTACGTTTTGTGCGTGTCACAAGAGAATTACGAAGCAACATTCTGTAGAAGTTCCATATCTGGAAAGCGTTTTGAAAGAATGGAAATTGTACTTGCAATTGTTCGATCACAAACCAAAACTGAAAGAACTTCACCTTGGAGGTGGAACTCCGACTTTCTTCTCGCCGGAAAACTTGAGAACCCTTTTAAAAGGCATTTTTGATACGGTGGAAATTGCCGAAGATCAGGAATTCAGTTTTGAAGGTCATCCGAATAATACAACCCGTGAACATCTTCAAACCTTGTTTGATTTAGGATTTACGAGAGTTAGTTTTGGTGTTCAGGATTATGATCCGAAAGTTCAAAAGGCGATCAACAGAATTCAGCCTTTCGAAAATGTAGAAAATGTGACGAATTGGGCAAGAGAAATTGGCTACAAAGGCGTGAGTCACGATCTGATCTTTGGATTGCCACATCAGACTTGGGAAGCGATGGAATTCACCATCCGTAAAACAATGGAACTGAAACCAGACCGATTGGCTTTCTATTCGTATGCGCACGTTCCTTGGGTGAAAGGCGTGGGTCAACGTGGTTTTGACGAAAATGACCTTCCAAGTGGCGACGAAAAACGAAGACTTTATGAAGACGGAAAAAAATTGTTGGAAGATCTTGGTTACATAGAAATCGGGATGGATCACTTCGCTTTGGAACACGATGATCTTTATCAATCTCAAATTCAGAAAAAACTTCACCGTAACTTTATGGGTTACACATCCAGCAAAACCCAGCTGATGGTTGGTTTAGGAATGTCCGCGATTTCAGATTCCTGGTACGCATTTGCTCAGAACGTGAAAACGGTTGAGGAATACCAGAAGTTGGTAGAAGAAGGACAAATCCCGGTTTTCCGAGGTCATATTTTGGATGCAGAGGATCTGAACATCAGAAAACATATTTTGAATCTGATGTGTCAGCTAGAAACCAGTTGGGATCTGCAGAATAGTTTCCCAGAGATTGAAAACTCCATTGAAAAACTGAAAGAAATGGAATCTGACGGATTGGTGGAAATTTCAGAAAATCAAATCAAGATTACGGAAAAAGGACGGGCTTTCACGAGAAACGTCGCGATGGTATTTGATCTCAGAATGTTGAGAAACAAACCGGAAACACGGATTTTTTCAATGACAATATAATATCTAAAGGAAGTTTTCATTAACTTCCTTTTTTATTTTAATACAATCTCAAATGAACTTAATCAAACAAAAAAATATTGTTCTAAAAGGTGAAAGAGAATTCTTGGCAGATGTCTTTTTTCCTGAATCAGAAGATAAATTCCCACTTTTAATTTTCGTTCATGGTTACAAAGGTTACAAAGATTGGGGAACGTGGGAATTGATGGGAGAGAAGTTCGCAGAAGCTGGATTTTATTTTGTCAAATTCAATATGTCGCAAAACGGAACGACGGTTGAAGATCCAAATAACTTTGGCGATCTGGAAGCTTTCGGGCAGAATAATTATTCTAAAGAACTTAATGATTTGGAAGTGGTCATCAATCATTTTAAAAATCAGAAAGAAGTTGATTCTGAAAATATAACTTTGCTTGGTCATAGTCGTGGCGGCGGAATTTCCATTATCAAAGCCTCGGAGAATAAAAATATTACCAAATTAATTACACTCGCAAGTATTTCTACACTTGAAAGATTTCCAAAAAATGAAGCATTCGAAAACTGGAAAAAAGATGGCGTTTATCATATAGAAAATGCCAGAACTAAACAAAAAATGCCACATTACTTTCAATTCTTCGAAAATTATGAAAATAATAAGGAGAGATTTGATGTGGAAAAATCTTGTGAAAATCTGACGATTCCAAGTTTATTCATCCACGGTTCTGCAGATGAAGCTGTGGAATCAAAACATTCCGAAAATCTACATCATTGGACAGAAGATTCTCAATTCAAAATCATAGAAAATACTGGTCATACTTTTGGTGCAAAAGAGCCTTGGGAAAGCGATTCGTTACCAAAAGAATTAAGTGAAGCTGTCGAAATTTGTATTGATTTTTTAAAGAGAAATGAACTCCAAAGCAAATAGCCAAACGCCAATTGCCATTACCAAATTACTTCTTCTTTTTTACCAAATTATTGTTCTCGATCCAACGTTTGCTGTTGTTGATGTCCTTCAAATACCAAATGTCGCTGGCATTCATCAGATAAAGATTTTTTGAGATTGGCATTGCGATTTTTTTGCCTTCAAGGAAGTTGGCTCTCACGGAGATTGCGTTTCTTTTTCGGATATAATCTCCTGTGAAAATATTGGAAAAAGATTTGCCAGAAGCTTTGTCATCTATTAGTTCAATCATCGTCAAAGTTCCGTCTGCATTGAATTCTAAGATGTGGCGTTCGCCGTGGTCTTCGAAATCTTCTACCAAAACAAATTTTTTACCTTTGATGTCATAGCTGGAAGCATCCTTTATTTTTTTGCCTTTTTGCTCGATTTTTTCAAGGATTTTGTTGAGTCCGGAATAATCTTGAGAATAGAAATAGACTGAGGAAATTAGACTGAGAAAGAGAAATGTTTTTTTCATTGTAATGTTTGTGTCTTTACTTAACAAAAGTAGGCATTCCAAAAGACGACAACAAATCTTTAACTAAAATTATAAAAACAGATTTTTAATTATCTTTGCATTATGATTAGGATTACAAAAATTTTCACTTTCGAGACGGCTCACGTGCTTTACAATTATGACGGGAAATG
>JAGNPP010000329.1 GCA_017989575.1 Chryseobacterium sp. | reverse complement strand
CTTCTGCAATGTGATAACCAGAAATTGAAACCGAGTAGAAGTTTCTCACTTTTTCTGTGATAAAATATTCCTGAACGTCACCCATTAATCTAAGGGCAAATTCAGTAGAGAAAATACACGTGTTTTGAGCCTGATCTTCTTTTAAAATATCAGCCTGAACGGTACCCCGAACGGTTGCGATGGTTTTAGCCTTAATTTCAGCATAAGCTTCTGCTGGAATCACTTCATCTCCCGTTAAACCTAATAGTTTTAAACCTAAACCGTTATTGGAAGGCGGCAATTCTCCGTTATATTTTGGTCTTTCTAAACCTTTGTCGTCGAATTTTGATTTTAAAGCTTTCTCAACATTTGCTTCAAGCTTGTGTTCAGCGATATATTTTTCAACATTTTGGTCAATCGCAGCGTTCATAAAGAAAGCCAGCAACATCGGAGCAGGACCGTTGATCGTCATTGAAACCGAAGTCATTGCATTCACCAAATCAAATCCGGAATACAGTTTTTTTGCGTCATCTAATGTTGCAATTGAAACGCCCGCATTTCCAATTTTACCATAAATATCTGGCGGTAGAGCAGGGTCTTGTCCATAAAGTGTTACTGAATCAAACGCTGTTGACAAACGTTTTGCATCCATTTCCGCAGATACGTAATGGAATCTTCTGTTGGTTCTTTCCGGTCCGCCTTCTCCGGCAAACATTCTCGTTGGGTCTTCGCCGGTTCTTTTGAAAGGATAAATTCCCGCCGTGTAAGGGAATCCTCCCGGAAGATTTTCCTGACCTTTCCACTTGATCAAATCACCCCAATCTGTATATTTTGGAAGAGATATTTTTGGAATTTTTAAATGAGATAAAGATTCCGTTGAGGTTTCTACCTTGATTTCTTTCCCACGAACGAAATAAGAATAAAACTCAGCTTTGAAAGCCTCTTTCGTGTCATCCCAGTTTTTAAGAAAATCAATATTTTCTTGTTGAAGGTCTTTTTCTGCTTTCTGATATTCAGTATCTAAGGTTTCATTGGAAAGGAATTTTTTAACACCTTCAATATGATACATTTTTCTTGCTAATTCGGCTTGTTTTTCAACATTAGCGTCGTAAATTCTATTATTTTCAACGATTTCAGATAAATAACGAACTCTTTTTGGCGGAATTATCGTGATATCTTCCGAAACTTCCTGTTCAACAAATCCTTGAAGGTTTAAATCAGAATATTTAGAATTAACTTTTTCAATTAATCTGTTGTATAAATCAGTCGTTCCGTGGTCGTTGAACTGAGATGCTTTTGTTGCATAAACCGGCATATCATCCAACGGACTTTCCCACAACAAGTGGTTTCTCTGGAACTGTTTTCTTACAGCTTGAAGCGCATCCAAAGCGCCACGTTTATCCGATTTATTTAAGGCAACCAAATCTGCATAATCCAACATATCGATTTTTTCCAACTGAGTGGAAGCTCCATATTCAGGCGTCATCACGTACATTGAAACATCCGCAAAATCAGATACTTCCGAACCGGACTGTCCGATACCCGAAGTTTCCAGAATGATGACATCAGGATGAGCCAGTTTCAACACATTTAATGCTGAATGAATGAAGGGAGAAACAGAAACGTTGTTTTCTCTCGTCGCCATCGAACGCATATAAACTCTCGGGTCATTAATCGCGTTCATACGGATTCTGTCACCCAAAAGTGCTCCGCCAGTTTTCTTTTTCGACGGGTCGATGGAAATAATCGCAATTTTTTTATCGGTATTCGAGCGTAAGAAACGTCTTACCAATTCATCCGTTAAAGAAGATTTTCCGGCTCCACCAGTACCTGTAATCCCGATGATTGGAATATTTAAATCTTTTGATTTTTCGTCAATGGCTTTTACCAATTCCAGTTTTTCTTCTGAGAAGTTTTCAACGGCAGAAATGATTTTAGCAATGCTTGTAGAATTTTCAAAACTGATATTATCTAAATCTTCAGCAGTTACTTCTTTTCCGGTTGGAAAGTCTGATCTTTTCACCAAATCATCGATCATTCCCTGAAGGCCAAGTTCACGACCGTCGTCCGGAGAATAAATTCTGTCGATGCCGTAAGACATAATATCTTCGATTTCTTCAGGCAGAATTACACCGCCGCCGCCACCGAAAATTTTGATTTGCGGTGAGTTTTTCTCTCTTAAAAGGTCGTAGATGTATTTGAAATATTCGTTGTGACCTCCTTGATATGAAGTCAGTGCAATAGCGTTGGCGTCTTCCTGAATCGCTGTGTTTACAACTTCTTCAGCAGATTTGTCGTGACCAAGGTGGATAACTTCGCATCCTGTTCCCTGAATGACACGACGCATAATATTGATGGCCGCATCGTGCCCGTCGAATAATGAAGCTGCTGTTACAATTCTTACTTTGTTTGTTGGCGTATATTTTTGGGTTTCCATTTTATATTATCGATAGGTTTCAAAGATAATATTTTTTGGGAAATGGGAAAGGATGGGAGATGGATGTTTGGGAGATGCGAGATTAAAAGATTTGGAGATTAGAGACAGAGAGATCAAAAAACAAGGCTTCGATTTTTTTTGACTTTTTGATTGGATGACAAACCCCATAGCCCCGATTGCAACGAATACCCCACAGCAAGCGTTGGGAAATGCGTTGGCGCGAGGAGTAGTAGTGGAAAGCGGGAAATAGCTCCTAAAAAATTATTGTTTGATGAATTTAAAATTCTTGATGCCAACATTGGTTTTTACGGATAGCAAATAAACGCCGGATGGGAGTTTGGAAACGTGGATTCTTTGTTTGCTGTCTGATAGCATTTGCTTGCCACTTAGGTCAAAAATTACAACTTTTTCTATGTTGTGTCTTAGATTGATGATGTTGACATAATCTGTTGCCGGATTGGGATAGATGTTAAGATCCTTAAGTTCTGATGTTTCTAAAGTTTCCAAGGCATCGCCCAGTGTGATAGGCTCGCGGAACAAAGAAAGGTCGAAAAGGATATTGTTTTGCAGCATTTTGTAACTGTAAGCTTCTGCAGTGTAAACGGC
>JAGNPP010000328.1 GCA_017989575.1 Chryseobacterium sp. | reverse complement strand
GTCATTGGGTCTTCGGAAGAAGTTTCTTCTACAAAAATTTTCTCTCCGGTTTCATCAGCGGTGTGCAGAACATATTTTAACGTTACTACGTGATTTTTGTCTAATGCCATTTTTATTAATTTAAGTTTAAAAGTATTCTGATAAAATCAGTTATTATATAAGGAACAAATTTAGGCTTTTCAAAATAAAACTTCATTCAAACTTCTTTCTAATTTTTTCTTTTCCAAAATTTTCTTGAACTTCGCAGAATGGCAAAACTGAAAACTCAATATTTCTGTCAAAACTGTGGCGCACAATATCCCCAGTGGCACGGGCAATGCAAAACCTGTGGCGAATGGAATACTTTGGTGGAAGAGATCGTAGAAAAAACCACGAAATCTATCACCACAAAATCCAAATCTTCCATCATCAACATCATCGAAGTTGAAGCCATCGAAGAACCTAGGATTGTAACACCGTCCGAAGAACTCAACCGCGTTTTGGGAGGCGGAATCGTACTCGGTTCTGTCACGTTGATCGGCGGTGAACCAGGCATCGGAAAATCGACTTTGCTTCTTCAATTGGCTTTGAAAATGAAGAAAAAGATCCTTTACGTTTCGGGCGAAGAAAGTGCATCACAAATCAAAATGAGAGCCGACCGACTGGCCGAAGTGAAGAATCCAAACTGTTTTCTTTTCACAGAAACTTCTTTGGAAAAAATCATTCACGAGGCGACTAAATTAATGCCGGATTTTGTCATTATTGATTCCATTCAAACTCTGCAATCGCAGTTGATAGAAAGTTCGCCCGGAACGGTTTCACAGATTCGTGAATGTTCTAATGAGATCATCAAATTTGCAAAAGAAAATAATATTCCTGTTTTCCTTGTTGGTCACATTACAAAAGACGGACAAATCGCCGGACCAAAAGTTTTGGAACATATGGTGGATGTGGTTCTCAATTTTGATGGCGACAGAAATCACCTTTTCAGATTGCTGAGAGCAAATAAAAACCGTTTTGGTTCCACATCAGAAATCGGGATCTATGAAATGATTTCCACTGGTTTGAAGGAAATTAAAAATCCATCTGAGATTCTCATTACGAAGAAATTTGAAGAACTTTCTGGAAATTCTGTTGCGGTCACTTTGGAAGGCAATCGCCCGATGTTGCTCGAAATCCAGGCTTTGGTTTCCACCGCAGTTTACGGAACGCCACAACGAAGTTCGACCGGTTTCGATTCCAAAAGACTGAATATGTTGCTTGCTGTTCTGGAAAAACGCGCAGGTTTCCAACTTGGTTCCAAGGATGTTTTCCTTAATATCACAGGCGGAATCAAGACTGATGATCCTGCATTGGATCTGGCTGTTATCGCTTCAATTTTATCAAGCAATGAAGACATTGCCATTTCGGAACATTATTGTTTTGCAGGCGAAATTGGCTTGAGTGGTGAGATTCGTCCGGTTGCCCAAGTGGAACAACGAATTACGGAAGCGGAAAAGTTGGGTTACGAAAAGATATTTATTTCAAATCTCAATAAACTACCGAAGAAAAAATTTGGGATTAAAGTTGAGGAGATAAGCAAGATTGAGGATTTTGTGGAATCATTATTCTAATTTAATTCTGTACATTTATAAGATAAAATCATTTTCCAGTTGAACTACCTCGCCCACTCCATTCTCTCATTTACCAACGGACAACTTGTTGGCAATATGATTGCGGATTTCATAAAAAACAAGGAGCGGGAAAATTTTCCTTTGGAGATTCAAGAAGGTATCAAACTTCACCGGGCAATTGACACTTTTACGGATTCTCATCCCGCCGTTTCTGAGGCTAAAAAAATATTCAGTCCGCTGGTGAGGCTTTATTCTGGGGCGTTTGTAGATGTTTCGTTTGATTATTTCACTGCGCATCTTTACAGTGAGGAAGACTTAAAATTACATTCTACAAAAGTTTACAAAATTCTTTGGGAAAACGAAAAATGGCTTCCGGAAAATTATAAAAAAATGCTGGTAAGAATGGAACAGGACGATTGGCTCACGAATTACAGAGAAAACCAGGGCATCCAATTCAGTATGCAAAATGTTCTCAACACAGCGACTTATCTTGAGAAAAATATTCCTGTTTTTGAGGTTTTTCTTAACCACAAAGAACAACTTCAGTTTTATTTTGATGCTTTCTATCCGGATCTTTTGTCGGAATGTGAGTTGATCTTCAAACCAAAATAATATTTTGTAGCAAAAAAATGCTAACTTAATAATATAATTAACATTAATAACGGTTTATAATTGATTTTTCAATATTTTTGTCATTACGAAAAAAAACCGTGAAGTCAAAACAAACCTTATTATTAGTCTTATTATTTTCGTTATTTGTGCAAACGAAAGCCCAGGAATTTTCGACCAAGAAAATTGACAGCACTATCGTAAGCACCTTCCAACTGGCAGACCGCAGCCAAGCCTTAAAAACAAGTCTTGAAACGTTTAAAATTTCTGATAAGAACGGCTATTATCTCGGAAAAGCCAAATCACTGAAAGTCATCATCAACTCTTATCTCGGACTTGGTGAGCAGCAGAAAGCACTGGAATATGCAGATAAATTATTGGCCATATCCACCAAAGAAAACGATGACTACCATTCGGTTCAAGCTCTAAATGCCAAGGCGTTGGGATTTTCTTATTTGGGTTTTTTTGAAAAAGCATACGAAACCAGCAAACTCGCCGAATCTCTTTGTCAAAAGTTGAAAGACAATGATGAGTTCAACAGATCTATGGGACAGATCTATTCCGGACGATCGGAAATTATGAATCTACAATATCTCCCACCCGAAAAAACACTTGAGCACGATCTCAAAAGTGTAGAGTATTACAAAAAAATAAAGGACGAGAAAAAGAGAAACGGCTGGCTTGCCATCCAATATTCAAGTTTAGGGTACACTTACATAGATCTCAACAAACACAAGGAAGCATTACACTTCAGCCGCAAAGCTTATTTGCTATCTAAGATTGAAAATGACTCAATCAACCAAGCATTTGGACTGTATGGAAT
>JAGNPP010000088.1 GCA_017989575.1 Chryseobacterium sp. | reverse complement strand
TGTTGATGCTTACAATTATACGGTTAAAGATGCTCAGGAACCGGGTTCTACCTTCAAAACCGTTTCACTTTTGGCAGCGATGGACGATGGTTTCATTGATGAAAATACAAAAGATAACATCGGAAACGGAATCTGGACTTACGCAGGGCAAAGAATCACAGACGGTCACGGTGGCGGAACTTATGATGTGAGCGACGTTTTGGCGAAGTCAAGCAACGTTGGTGCAGCAAAATTGATTACAGAACATTACGCTGACAAACCTCAGGTTTTTATAGACCATTTGAAACGTTGGAAAATGTTCGACAAAATGCAGATTGAATTACCAGGGATTGCAAAACCTTCGATTCAAACACCACAAAGCAAACGTTGGAACAAAGCAACTTTGGCGTCATTGGGTTACGGATATTCTTCCCGTTTTCCGCTATTGCAATTGGTGGCTTTCTACAACGGAATTGCCAACAAAGGAAAAATGGTAAAGCCTCTTTTCATCGATAAAATAATGAAAGATGGTAAAGTTTTGTACGAGGCAAAACCTGATGTGATGGTGAAAAAAATGGCGTCGGACAAAGCAATCCAGATGATGACCAGCGCATTGACAAAAGCAGTAGAAAAAGGAACGGCAAGAAGTATTTACACGCCAAATCTTAAAATTGCGGGTAAAACCGGGACAGCAAGATTCGAATATTGGTTGCCTGGGCCAATGAAATATCAGGCATCATTTGCAGGTTTTTATCCGGCAGATAATCCGAAATATACTTGCATTGTGGTTGTGAATCAGCCAGATGTGTCAAAAGGTTTTTATGGAGGAACGGTTTCTGCGCCAGTTTTCAAAGAGATTGCAGGAAAGACATTCCTGAAAACCCCTTTGAATATTGAAAAAAACTTATTGGTTGAGCATAAAGTTAACCTTAACAAAATGACAGCGCCAGATGTAAAGGTTAATGTCACAAGAGATTCTATGCCAAATTTGGTAGGGATGATTGGGAAAAATGTGATTCCACAACTTGAAAATTTGGGTTACAGGGTGGATTACAAAGGTGTTGGAAAAATCACAGGACAGTTTCCGGCTGAAGGCGCAAACATCGGAAAAAACCAAAAGATTTATTTGAATCTTCAAAACTAAAAATTAAAGCGAAAGCTTATTATATATGATTTTAAAAGACTTATTACAAAGAATCCAGATTTTGGAAACAATCGGAACACTTGCACTGAGCGAAGTCGAAGTGTCGGAATTGGTTTTCGACAGCAGAAAAGTTGTTGAAGATTCTTTGTATGTGGCATTGAAAGGAACCGTTTCCGACGGACATTCTTACATCAATTCTTCCATCGAAAAAGGTGCGAAAGTGATTGTCTGTGAAGAATTGCCTTCAGACATTATTGATAATATTACTTACATTAAAGTTGAGGATTCTTCGAAAGCGTTAGGACATTTGGCTTCTAATTTTTACGGAAATCCTTCTGAAAAATTAAAATTAATCGGTGTTACAGGAACCAACGGAAAAACGACTGTGACGACTTTGCTGTTTGATATTTTTAAAACGTTGGGTTATCAATCTGCTTTGATTTCGACTGTTGAATACAGAATCGGAGACGAGATTATCCCTTCAACTCACACAACGCCGGATGTTATTCGTCTTAATCAAATGTTGGCGAAAGCAGTTGAAATTGGTTGCGAATATGCTTTTATGGAAGTGAGTTCTCACGGTATTTCTCAAAACAGAACGGAAGGCTTACACTTCAAGGTGGCTGGTTTTACGAATATCACGCACGACCATTTGGATTATCATAAAACGTTTCAGAATTACATCTACGCAAAGAAAAGATTCTTTGACGAGTTGGAAGATTCTGCAATTGCCATCACCAATGCTGATGACAAAAATGGTTCGGTAATGCTTCAAAATACCAAAGCAAAAAAGAAAACTTTCGCTTTGAAAACAATGGCAGATTTCCACGGAAAAGTGCTTGAAGTGGACTTCAACGGAATGTTGCTGAATTTTAATAACAAAGAATTCTGGACAACATTGACAGGGAAATTCAACGCTTCAAATTTACTTTTAGCTTATGGAATTGCCTTAGAATTAGGGATGAATGAAGATGAGGTTTTGCAGGCGATTTCAGTTCTTCAACGTGTGAATGGACGTTTCGAAACGATAAAATCCAACGGCGGAATTTTCTTCGTTGTTGATTATTCGCACACACCAGATGCTTTGGAAAATGTGTTGGACAGCATCAATGAAATCAGAACGAAAAACGAAAGATTGATTTGTGTTTTCGGTTGTGGCGGCGACAGAGACAAAACCAAACGTCCGGAAATGGGAGACATTGCGACCAAGAAATCGACGTTGGCAATCATCACTTCGGACAATCCAAGAACGGAAGACCCAGCGGAAATCATCAAGGAAATTGAAGCAGGAATCCAGCCTCAGAATTTCAGCAAATACACTTCGATTCCGGACAGAAGAGAAGCGATAAAAATGGCTATCAAGTTTGCTGAGCCAAAAGATATCGTCGTAGTTGCAGGAAAAGGCCACGAAACGTATCAGGAAATCAATGGCGTGAAACATCATTTTGATGACAAAGAGACGATTAGGGAACTATTACAATTAATGGGAAAATAAAATTGATTTAGTAATGGCAGAATTGGATAAAATATATCTATTTAGAATGACACATATTGAGAATATTCCTCATATTCTTCAGTGTGGGATTACTCATTCCGATTCTCCAAATGCTAATCCAATTTATGTTCCGATTGGAGATAATAGTATAATTAGTACAAGAAATAAATTTTTATTAAATAACGGAAAAACATTAGGAGATTATATTCCTTTTTATTTTAGTAAAAGAACTCCGATGCTGTATGTGATTCAAAAAGGATATAATTCTGTTGTACTTACACCCGCAGAAAAAATAGTTTATTGTGTAAGTTCTATTCAAAAAATTATTGATAAAAAACTGGACTTTATTTTTACTAATGGTCAGGCTAATAGTAAATTATCCTCACAGTTTACAATTTCAGATATAGAAAGTATAACGAAAATTATAGATGAAAAAGCAATAAAAGACAATTATTGGGATGATGAAAAAGATTTGGATAAAAAGCGTAGAAAGGAAGCAGAATTTTTAATTCTTGGAGATATTGATATATCCGCAATTCTAGGTTATGTTGTTTTTAATGAAAGCGCAAAAAAAAGAATGACCGATTTCGGTGTAAGTGAAAATCAAATTCGTGTTAACCCTAATTACTATTTTTAATTATGATACACTATATAACAGGTAACTTATTAGAAAGTGATGCTGAAGCTTTAGTAAACACGGTGAATACTTTTGGGGTAATGGGAAAAGGGATTGCATTACAATTCAAAAATACTTTTCCAAATAATTATAAAAAATATTCAGAAGCTTGTAAAAATAAAGAGCTGGAAATTGGACAACTTTTAATAACAGAAGAAAATATATTGTCGGGAAAGAAGATTGTTATCAATTTTCCAACTAAAACGAATTGGCGTTTACCTTCGGAATATAAATATATCGAAGCTGGATTAGAAGAATTGGTAAAAGTAATTAAAGAAAAAAGCATAAAATCTATCGCTATCCCACCATTAGGAGCTGGTAACGGCGGTTTGGATTGGAATAAAGTTAAATCAATTTTAGAAAAATATTTATCGCAAACCGAAGCAGAAGTATTTATTTATGAGCCAAATGCAACGATTAAAGAAGTCTTGAAAAAAGAAAGAGTAAAACTCACGCCAGCAAGAGCAATGCTTCTATCTGTACTCTTTGATTTAGCTAAAAATGGAGAATTTGTTTCAGAGTTTGCGTCAGAAAAAATCGCTTATTTTCTGCAACAATTTGGAGCGAATGAAGCATTTAAATTAGATTTTAAAAAAAGTTTCTATGGACCTTATTCAGGAAAAGTGAAACACGTTCTATATTATTTGAATGGTAGCTATATTATGGGATATAGTTCAAAAGATAAAAAACCTTTTGAAGAATTGGGAATTGTTATGGAGTCTGAAAAAGAAGTGGATGAATTTCTATCTAAACCAGAAAATAGTGAATATAAAACTATAGCAAAGAAAACAAAAACATTTTTGTCAGGGTTTTATTCTGCATTTGGATTGGAGTTACTTTCAACAATAGATTTTATTATGAAAGAGAAAAATATTATTGAGGAGAATGAGATTATTAATTATCTGGAAAAGTGGAGTAATAGGAAAAAGACAATGTTCACAAATCCTCAGTTTGTTAAGATAGCAATGAATAAATTAAACTAATCACGAATGTTATACTATCTATACGAATATTTAACCGCTCACGGAATCCACGTTCCAGGAATGAACTTGTTCAAATACATTTCGTTCCGCGCGGCGATGGCAGTTTTGTTTTCGCTGATTATTGCGATGGCTTACGGGAAAAAGATTATCAATTATCTCAGAAAAAAACAAATGGGAGAATTGGTGAGAGACCTTGGTTTGGAAGGGCAGAAGCAGAAAGAAGGAACGCCGACAATGGGTGGTTTGATTATCATTTTGGCGACCATCATTCCCGTTTTGTTGTTTACCAGAATCACCAATGTTTACATCGTTCTTTTGATTATTTCGGTTTTGTGGATGGGCGCAATTGGTTTTCTTGATGATTATCTTAAGAAAGTTAAGAAAAATAAAGACGGATTAAGTGGAAAATTTAAAGTAATCGGGCAAGTTGGTTTAGGCTTAATTGTCGGAGTTACAATGTATTTCCACCCAGATATTGAGGTTAAGAGAAAGTACGCAGACTCAAACGTTGTCAATAGAAATAATGTAGAACAGAATTTTATGGATGAAGAAAAAATCCCTGTTTCTACAGTGCCTTTCACAAAAAATAACGAGTTCGATTACAGCGGAATTTTATTTTGGATGGACGATGCAAAAGCACACGAATGGGCCTGGATTGTTTTCATTCCGATTGTGATTTTCATTGTAACAGCAGTTTCAAACGGAGCCAACATTACAGACGGAATCGATGGTTTAGCGGCCGGAACAAGTGTTGTGATTTTGCTGACTCTGGCATTTTTTGCCTACGTCTCCGGAAACATCATTTTCGCTGATTATCTGAATATTATGTTCCTGCCGCATATGGGAGAAACGACGATTTTTGCCCTCGCTTTGGTGGGAGCTGTGATAGGATTTTTCTGGTACAATACTTATCCGGCGCAGGTTTTTATGGGCGACACAGGAAGTTTGATGTTAGGCGGTGTGATTGCAGTTTTGGCCATTATCCTGAGAAAAGAATTATTGATTCCAGTTTTGTGTGGGGTTTTCCTGATAGAACTTTTATCTGTCATTCTACAGGTTTGGGTCTTCAAATACAGAAAGAAAAAGTATGGGTTGGAATATGCCCAGAACAATAGATTATTCAAAATGTCACCGCTGCATCACCATTATCAGAAGGAGGGTTTCCACGAAAGCAAAATTGTAAACCGAATGATAATTCTGGGTGTAATGTTGGCGATTATTTGCTTAATCACTTTAAAAACGAGATAGAAGAATTGTAAAATGTAAAAAGTATTGGCGTATTAACGATTCGAACGTTGAAATCATTAATACATTTTACATTAATACAACAATACAGAATAATATGAGAGTAGTAATACTTGGTGGCGGAGAAAGCGGAGTTGGCGCAGCATATTTGGCGCAGGCTAAAGGCTTTGACGTGTTTCTTTCGGATATGGGAATGATTCGTGAGAATTACAAAAAAGAGCTGGACGAATTGGGCGTTGATTATGAGGACGGAAAACATTCGGAAGAAAAAATCCTGAATGCCGATTGGATTATCAAAAGCCCTGGAATCCCAAAGAAAGCGGAGATGATTTTGAAGATTCAAGAAAAAGGAATCAGATTGTCTTCTGAGATTGAATTTGCCTCTGAGTTTACAGATGCGAAAATCATTGCCATCACTGGAAGCAACGGGAAAACAACCACGACTTCTTTGATTTATTATATTTTGAAGGAAGACGGTTTCAATGTCGGTTTGGGTGGAAACATCGGAAAAAGCTTTGCCAAGCAAGTTGCTGAGGAGAATTTCGATTACTATGTTTTGGAAGTGAGCAGTTTCCAATTGGATGATATTCAAAACTTTAGACCATATATTTCTTTGTTGTTGAATTTGTCTAAGGACCATCTGGACCAGTACAATTACAATTATGAAGAATATGCTTTGGCGAAGTTCAGAATTGCTGAGAATCATGAAGCTAACAATTTTTTCATCTATAATAAAGATGACGAAATGAGCAAATCAATCCTCGGAAAACTCGATTTGAAAGTGACCAAAGTACCTTTCTCATTGAACGAAAGATTAGAAAAAGGAGCATTCTCGATTGATGAAAATTTCGTGGTCAATATCAACGAAGGTTTCACAATGAACATCGACGAATTGTCTCTCTTAGGAAAACATAATGTTGCCAACAGCCTAGCAGCAAGTATCGCTGGTAAATTATTGGAAATCAGCAATCAAAGTATTAGAAATTCATTAATGACTTTCCAAGCGGTTGAACACAGATTGGAACCCGTTTCCGAAATCAACGGTGTGAAATTCATCAATGACAGCAAAGCAACCAACGTGAACGCAACATATTTCGCTTTGGAAAGTATGAAACAGCCTGTCGTTTGGATTGTCGGTGGAAAAGACAAAGGAAACGATTATACAGAAATAGAAGATTTAGTTAAAAGAAAAGTAAAGGCAATTGTCTGTTTAGGAATTGATAATCAGAAAATTATTGATTTTTTCAAAGGCAAGAAAACGCAGATTTATGACACTTCCAGTATGCAACAAGCAGTAGAAGTTTCTAAGTCGTTGGCAGAAAAAGGAGACATCGTTTTGTTGTCGCCTTGTTGCGCAAGTTTTGATTTGTTCAATGGTTATGAAGACCGAGGAAATCAATTCAAAAAAGAAGTACTGAACGAATTAATAATTAACAATTAATAATTAAAATTCATCATTCATTTTTAATTATTCATTAAACAAATGGAACAAACTACAGACAACAAATTCGAACTGCTGAAAGGAGACAAGGTCCTTTGGTCGGTTATCATCTTGATTTCCTTCCTTTCCGTGTTTCCAGTTTATTCTGCAAGTTCGAATCTGGAATATATCGTGAACAACGGAACCACAACAGGTCACGTTTTCAAGCATATTGTTTTCGTATTCATTGGTTTGGGAATTATGCGTTTCGTGGGAACTGTTAAATATGAGCACATCGGAAAACTAAGTTCTATTCTGCTTTTGGTAACGATTGGATTGTTGCTGATAACGATGTTTACAGGACAAACGATTGAAGGTGCGAGTGCTTCACGTTGGTTGAAAATTCCGGGAACACCCATTTCTTTTCAGCCGTCGTCATTCGCTTATTTGATGCTGATTATTTATCTGTGCAGATATTTGACAAAGAAAATCAAAAGAGAAAGATTACCGTTGGAGAACATCATTTACATCTTCGGACCGATATTACTCGTTTTCGGATTGGTGGCAAAAGACAACGGTTCTACCGCGTTGATGATTATGATGGTTTCCATTATCATCTTGATTATCGGTCAATTAGCTTGGCAATATGTTGCGGGATTTATCTCGCTTTCCGTAGTTTTTATCGTGATGTTTCTACTTGTAGCGTTGAATACGAATCTAATTGGAGGAAATCGTGTTCACACGTGGATGAGCCGTATCGAAACCTTTACAAGTTCTAAAAAAACAGCTGATGTCGAGGACGAAAGTATCAAGGCAAAAAACTATCAAGTAATGCAAGCCAAAGCGGCGATTGTTCACGGTGGATTCAACGGAATTGGACCAGGGAAAAGTGCTTTGAAACAGACTTTACCCCAATCGGTTTCGGATTTTATTTTCGCAATTATTGTAGAAGAATATGGCTGGATGGGTGCTTTTGTTTTGATAAGCCTTTATATGATAATGATAATCAGAATCGTAATGATTGCCAGTAAGATGCCGGCGTTCTTCGGCTCGTTGCTCGTGTTGGCGATTGGATTAATGATTTTCATCCAGCTCACAGTAAATATTGCGGTTGCCGTGAATCTAATTCCGGTGACAGGTCAACCTTTACCGCTGATAAGTTATGGAGGAACATCGATGTTGGTAACTTATATTCAATTGGGAATTATTCTAAATGTAAGTTCTAGGATTCAGGTTTATGACGAAGAAGGATTGGGCAAAAGACAAAGTTTAGAAGAAATAAATGACATAGCTTAAAGCTGGAAGACGGAAGTCCAAAGATGGAAGCCAATTGAGTTCCAGAGGAACGACCGATATATTAGCGTTGGAATTTATTCCAACGAAAATGTCAAAAACAAAATGTTGGAATTTATTCCAATGAATGACGATAAAAAACATTGGAATTTGTTCCAACGAAATTGAGAAATATGAGCAAAAAACTAAAAATATTACTTAGCGGTGGCGGAACAGGTGGACACATCTTTCCGGCGGTTGCGATTGCTCAGGAAATCCAGAAAAGATTTCCCGATGCAGAGTTTTTGTTCATTGGTGCCAACGGAAAAATGGAAATGGAAAAAGTGCCTCAAGCCGGATTCAAAATCGAAGGTTTGAACATCGCCGGATTCGACAGAGGAAATCTTCTTAAGAATCTCGGACTTCCATTAAAAGTGATTTCGAGTTTGTTGAAGGCGAAAAGAATCATCAAGGATTTTAAACCAGATTTTGCAGTTGGAACAGGTGGTTTTGCAAGTGGACCAGCGTTGTACATCGCAGCGAAAATGGGAATTCCAACTTTCATACAAGAACAGAATTCATTACCTGGAAAGACCAATGTTTTCAATGCGAAAAAAGCGAAGGCGGTTTTCACGGCTTATCCTGATATGGAGAAATTTTTCTCAGGAACGAAAACTTATTTCTTAGGAAATCCGATTCGTCAAAACATCATCACAGATTTGATGGATAAAGATTTGGCTAAGGAAAAATTAGGATTAGATAAAAATAAATTAACGATTCTTTCCGTCGGTGGTTCACTTGGTTCCAGAACTCTGAACAACGGCTGGAAGGATAATTTAGATAAATTAAAAGAAAAGAATTACCAATTAATTTGGCAGACTGGAAAAACGGATTTTACTGAGATAACTTCCAGCATCCAACCTCCAGCTTC
>JAGNPP010000327.1 GCA_017989575.1 Chryseobacterium sp. | reverse complement strand
AAAATTATTGTATCAAATATATAAAAAAATTCTAATCCAATCGTGTTTTTTGTAATTATTTCTAAATAAATTTATTAATTTAGGAAACTATTATAATACAAATATGAAGAGAATTTTAGGATTAGACTTGGGAACCAATTCAATTGGTTGGGCGTTAGTTCAACAAAATTTCGAAAATAAACAGGGTGCAATTTTGGGTATGGGAAGCAGGATTATCCCGATGTCTCAGGATATATTAGGGGAATTTGGAAAAGGAAATTCCGTTTCACAAACTGCAGAACGAACTGGATATAGAGGTGTTCGTCGTCTTCGAGAAAGATATTTGCTACGTCGTGAACGATTGCATAGGGTTTTAAATATTATTAAGTTTTTACCGGAACATTTTGCCAACGAGATTGATTTCGAGAAACGTTTTGGGAAATTTAAGTCGGATAACGAACCTAAGATAGCTTATAATACTGATGGTTTTATCTTCAAAAATTCCTTTGAAGAAATGCTTTCTGATTTTAAAACACATCAGCCTCAAATTCTAAAAAATGAAAAAGGAGAAGATAAATTAGTTCCATATGACTGGACAATTTACTATTTGCGTAAAAAAGCTCTGAGTCAAAAAATAGAAAAAGAAGAATTGGCTTGGATTCTTTTAAACTTTAATCAGAAGCGCGGTTATTATCAACTGCGTGGAGAAGAGGAGGAAGAGAATCCTAATAAATTAGTTGAATTCTATTCTTTAAAAATTGTTGAAGTTACAGCAGATGAACAACAAAGAGGTAAAACAGATATTTGGTATTCTCTTAGTTTAGAAAACGGCTGGGTTTATCGCAGAGCTAGTAAAACGCCTTTGTTTGATTGGAAAGATAAAACCCGAGATTTTATTGTAACCACAGATTTGAACGATGATGGTAGCATCAAAAAAGACAAAGACGGGAACGAAAAAAGAAGTTTCCGTGCGCCTGCTGAAACAGATTGGACTCTCGTAAAAAAGAAAACAGAACAAGAAATCGATAATTCTCATAAAACTGTAGGAACTTACATTTATGATACTTTGCTCCAAAATCCTAAACAGAAAATCAAAGGTAAATTAGTAAGAACGATCGAAAGAAAATTCTATAAAGCGGAACTAAAACAAATTTTGGAGAAGCAGGCGACATTTCATCCTGAGTTACAGAATGTAGACTTGTACAATGATTGTGTGCGCGAATTATATAAAAATAATGATGCGCATCAATTGACATTAAGCAAAAAAGATTTTGTACATCTATTTTTAGAGGATATTATCTTTTACCAAAGACCTTTGAGAAGTCAAAAGTCGTCTATCTCTAATTGCACACTAGAGTTTAAAAGATATGTAGATAAAGACGGAGTAGAGCATACGCAATATCTTAAAGCGATTCCGAAGTCAAATCCTTATTATCAAGAATTTCGCATCTGGCAGTGGATGTACAATCTTAATATTTATAGAAAAGATAACGACGAAAATGTAACTCAAGAATTTCTTAATTCTTATGAGGATTTAGATAATCTATTTAAGTTTCTGGATGAGCGAAAAGAAGTAGATCAAAAAGCATTGCTGAAATTCCTTTTAGAACAGAAAGACTTTAAAGGAAAATTGTTAACAGCAGAGATTGAAAAATACCGTTGGAATTTTGTTGAAGGAAAGGCATATCCTTGTAACGAAACCAAAACAATGATTGCTACCAGATTGAGCAAAGTTGAGAATATTTCGGATACTTTCTTCACAAGAGAAATAGAACAACAGATTTGGCACATCATCTACTCAGTCAATGATAAAATTGAATATGAAAAGGCTTTAAAATCATTCGCCAGAAGACATAATCTGGATGAAATCTCTTTTTTCGAAGCGTTCAAAAAATTTCCTCCTTTCAAAAGCGATTATGGTTCTTTTTCGGAGAAAGCGATTAAGAAACTTTTGCCTTTGATGCGAGTAGGAAAGTATTGGAGTTATGACAATATTGACGAACATTCAAAAGCAAGAATTGATAAAATCATTACCGGAGAATATGATGAAAACATTAAAGATAAGGTAAGAGAAAAAGCGATTAATCTGACAACTGAAAATCATTTTCAAGGGTTGCAATTGTGGTTGGCTCAATATATTGTTTACGGAAGACATTCTGAAGCTTCAATGATTGGTAAATGGAATTCTACTGATGATTTAGAATTGTTTTTGAAAGGGTTTAAACAACATTCGCTACGCAACCCGATTGTAGAGCAGGTAATTACAGAAACCTTGCGTGTTGTAAAAGATATTTGGGTGCAATACGGGAAAGGGGCAAAAGATTTCTTTAACGAAATTCATATAGAATTGGGTCGCGAAATGAAGAATACTGCCGACGACCGTAAGAAAATCACCAATCAAGTCACGGAAAACGAAAATACCAATCTGCGCATCAAGGCTTTATTGGCTGAAATGATGAATGATGCTAATGTTGAAAATGTACGTCCTTTCTCTCCAATGCAACAAGAGATTTTGAAAATCTATGAAGATGGAGTACTGAATTCTGATATTGAAATTGATGATGATATTCTGAAAATCAGTAAAACAGCACAGCCAAGCTCCTCTGATTTGAAACGATACAAACTTTGGTTGGAACAAGGCTACAAATCGCCATATACAGGACAAATTATTCCGTTAAATAAATTATTTACACCGGAATATGAAATTGAGCATATTATCCCACAAAGCCGATATTTTGATGATAGTTTTAGTAATAAGATTATTTGCGAATCCGCGGTGAATAAATTAAAAGATAATTATATAGGATTGGCGTTTATCAAGCAGTTTCACGGAACGATTGTAGATTGTGGTTTTGGAAAAACAGTTAAAATCTTTGAAGCCGATGAATACGAAGAGTTTGTAAAAAAACATTACGCTAAAAACAGAAGTAAAAAGGCAAAACTCTTGTTGGAAGAAATTCCTGAAAAAATGATTGAGCGCCAGATGAATGACACAAGGTACATCAGTAAGTATATCTCTGGAGTGCTTTCCAATATTGTACGTGTTGAAGAC
>JAGNPP010000326.1 GCA_017989575.1 Chryseobacterium sp. | reverse complement strand
GGTTCAGAAAAAAGAAGAAAAAAAACCAGTTCAAGCTAAATCAGATGAATCTAGCTCAGTAAATAAAGGAGTCGAAAGTGACCTCAACAGCTCAAAAGGCGGTGGTAATGCCATGGACATAAACACAAAGCAAGAAATGGAATCAGGTTTTGGGGCCAATTTTAGCAGTGTAAACATCCACACAGACAGCAAAGCCGTACAAATGAGCGAACAGCTGGACGCACAAGCTTTCACACACGGTAACGATGTCTATTTCAATAAAGGAAAATACAACCCTAATTCCAAAGAAGGCAAACATTTACTTGCTCATGAACTCACGCACACCATACAGCAAACAGGCAGTAAATCCCAAAATAGTGTTCAAAAACTATCTGATTCGGATTGTGGCTCAACGACGAATTTAAATTTATCCGGCTCGTGCTATGATTATCACAATACCTGCTATACGGAAACTTTTGTCCCTTCCAAAAGTGACGCTTTAAAAATAATAATTGATGTAGATTATATGGAACCTGTTGCCTCTTGGATCAAAGAAGACTTCAGTGCCCAGGTTATCAAATGCGGTCTTATAGATGACACTAATATAGGTTCAAAAAGACTATCACCTGGTAATATCCCTTCAACCTTAGAATTTAAGATCGCAAGTGTTACTCCTGGTGATAAATATTTCATTAGAATTTATTCAAGATCTAGTTCTGCTTTAAAATCAAATTATAGCGTAAGTCAATAAAATATGCCAGTCTTAACCAAAAAAACAAATACAAATCCTTCGCACTCCGCGTCACATCATGACAAGGGGAAGGAATCTTTTTTTGGGGTACAGACAAAATTGAATATAGGAAAATCTAACGATAAATTTGAAGCTGAAGCAGATAAAGTTGCAGACCAAGTCGTTGCTAATAAACAAACGCCAAACACAGACGCTTTCTTTGCGCCATCGCCTGTTGTGCAAAAGAAATTGGCGCGTGATGTTCAAAAACAAGAAGAGCAAAACAAAGAAATTCAGCAAAAAACAGTAGCCGAAACCATAACGCCAGTTATACAGTTAAAAGAGGAATTAATCCAAAATAAACTCGATTCCAGAGTAACAGAAAAACGAGAAATAAATCCGGCTTTTTCTGCGCCAAAAACGTTAATTCAGCATAAACTCGAAGAGAAAATCCAGAATAAAGAGGAGACAATTCAGAATAAGGCAGGAGTCAAAAAAACAGAAACTGCCTCAACCAACATCGTTTCGCCTAAATCTTTAATCCAAAATAAAGAAGAAGAAAATTTACAGCAGAAAAAAGACGAAGAAAAACAATCCAAAGACGAAGAGCAACAAATACAAAAAAGTGCTGCCAGCGATGCCAATCCCAGCGATAACTCAAATTTAGAATCCAATTTAAACAGCAGTAACGGCGGCGGTTCGCCGCTATCCGGAAATACCAAAAAAGAAATGGAATCCGGTATTGGAGCCGATTTCAGCAATGTCCGTATACACAATGACTCTAATGCTGTTCAAATGAATAAGCAATTGGGAGCTCAGGCTTTTGCAACCGGAAATAATATTTATTTTAACGAAGGAAAATACAATCCAAATTCGAAGGATGGCAAGCATTTACTCGCCCACGAATTAACACATACCGTACAGCAGGGAGCTGCCATTAGAAAAAAACCGGAACCTATATCCCCTGCTCCCGAAATGATTCAGGGTTCGTTCCTCGATTTAGTTCCAGATTGGATCATTGATGGGGCACGACACGTTCCGGGTTACACCCTTTTCACCGTTATTATTGGTTACGATCCGTTGCGACAAATTGATGTCGAACGAACTCCAATTAATCTGGTTGAAGGCTTAATGGGTCTTGTTCCTTTTGGGACAGCCATATTCGACAAGCTTCAGGAATATGGAATACTTCAGCAGGTTTTTGACTGGGTAGAAGGAAAATTAAGCGAACTCGGATTAACAATCGACAGTATTTTAGATTTGGTTGAAGAGGTTTGGGACGAAATATCATTTCCTTATACTGGTATAATTGATTTAGTAACTGAAAAATTTAATGAAGTAGTTAACAGAATAACTTCTTTTGTAAGTGCAACTGTAGATCAAGTTATAACTTGGATTAAAGAAGCTTTAATAGGTGTCGCCGAACCATTATTGGCAGAAAACAAAGCCTGGTCACTCATCAAAAAAATAATTAAATACGATCCGTTACGAGACGAAGAAGTAAGCGCAACAACTGTAGAAATATTAGAAGATTTCTTAATACTTATAGACAAGCAAACAGAACTTGAGCAAATGCGTGAAAAAGGCACGCTGCAAAAAACAGCCGACTGGCTTGACACTCAGG
Source organism: Chryseobacterium sp. (assembly GCA_017989575.1). GTDB lineage: Bacteria > Bacteroidota > Bacteroidia > Flavobacteriales > Weeksellaceae > Epilithonimonas. The sequence continues at coordinate 702 of JAGNPP010000326.1, read as the reverse complement.
TTGGAACTTTCAATTCGTTATTAGGCGAGCTTCGCGGACTCATAACTGCAGCGTGGGATGCTATTCAACCTGCAAATTTGGCAAACATTGCTGATAATCTCTCTGCACTTGCAGATCAGGCTGGTGGATTCCTGCAAAGGGTTTGGGATTTTGCCTCAGGTGTAGCACTAAAAGTATTGGAACTTGTTAAGGAGTCACTATTAGGATGGCTGTCTTCTCAAGCCGCTACAGTAAGAGGTTATTCGCTTGTTAAAGTGATTATTGGAAAAGATCCTTTTACACAGGAAGCTGTACCTCGCACAGTTCCAAATCTAATACGAGGTTTCATGAGCCTCATGGATGGCGGAGAAGAACAATATGCACAAATGGTTGAATCTGGTGCAATAGCCAGAATTGTAGGCGAAATTGAAGCCGCAGTAGCGACGCTCAACATGACACCACAATCTATAATACAGCTATTTACTGATATTTGGGATTCTATGACAATTGATGACCTGATTCATCCAATAGATGCTTTCATGAGGATCATTGACAAATTTGGAGAACCTATTGGACGACTGATTGCGTTTGTGGCAGAAATTATCCGAATTGTCATCGTTGCCATTCTCGAAATCATGAATTTCCCTTTTGACCTCATCGGAAATATCATTACAAGAGCATTAGAAGCTATTGAAGACATCAAGAAAGACCCAATTGGTTTCT
>JAGNPP010000325.1 GCA_017989575.1 Chryseobacterium sp. | reverse complement strand
TTGCAGTTTTTGCGATAATGACACAGTTCGAAACTTTCGATAATATTTCCAAAAGAACCATCACTTTTGAGAAAGATGAGCTGGCGAAATTGATTCAATCTTTGCAGACAATGGAACAAAATTCCAGTACAAATCCGGAGCAATCCACCAAATTCAAATACACAACGAAAGACGGAATCGAGATAGGAAGCGTTTACAATTCATCTCAAAAACTGTGGGAAAATTACATCAATATGTCGTCTGTGATTTCGATGAGCATTATCAAATTCAATACAAAAGAGTTGAAAGAACTTGTTCAACTTTTGAAAAAAGCGGAGAAAAGTTTGTAGCAATCTCAGTTTCAGATAAAATTCAAAAAACACTATCTTTGTAGCCAATAACGATTCCGAAATATTTCTCGGAATCGCTTTTTGCGTTTGTATCAAATTTAAAAAAAGTCTTTCTCCCTTTGGAGAGAGATTTAGAGAGAGGAAAAATGGAATTAAAAAAAATCAATCAAAATCTTTTGCCAGACTTGCTTCAGAAACAATTCGGAAATGAGATTTTTTCGCAAATATCTACGCATCAGCATCTTTCGGTCAAAGGAAGTGCGGGTTCTGCTGTTTCAATTTTGACATCGGAACTTTTTCTGACTCACAACAAAACAATTCTTTATTTGCTTGATGACAAGGAAGATGCACTTTATGTGAATGCGGAAATGGAAGATTTGATAGGGAAAGAAAACGTGCTTTATTTTCCCGCAACACATCTGGAGCCTTATCAAGTTGAGAAAACGCAGAATGCCAATTTAGTTTTAAGAACTGAAGTTATTAATAAACTGAATTCGGGGAAATCGCCAAAAGTAATTGTGGCTTTCGTTGGCGCATTGTCGGAAAAAGTTTTGAAGAAAGAAGATTTCTCGGCGATTTCTCACCATATAAAAGTCGGCGACCAATTGGATTTTGATTTTGTGGATGAGTTGCTGAATCATTACCAATTCAATCAAACGGATTTTGTTTCCGAACCTGGAGAATTCTCTGTCCGAGGTGGAATTGTGGATGTTTTTTCTTTTTCTAATGAGAAGCCTTATCGCATCACATTTTTCGGAAATGAAGTTGAGAGCATCAAAACTTTCGATATAGAATCTCAACTTTCTATTGATAAAATCACGGATTTTCAATTGGTTTCCAATATGAATTTTTCGGTTTCGGGAAGCAAAGTTTCGTTTCTTGATATTTTGCCAGATGACAGTTTTCTGGTCTCGAAGAATCTCTTTGTTTCCAATAAAAGAATCAGAGATTTCTACGAAAAATCATTAGAAAAATTCGAAACTCTAAGCAAAGACATCAAGCACAGAACGCCTCAGGAATTATTCATTTCAGAACCTGAATTTCAGAATAAATTAATCAAATTCAAAACCATTGATTTCAGTTCGCAGGTTTTCAATTTGCCTAAAATCAAAACTTTAGAACTCAGCCAAACGCAACAGCCGAGCTTTCATAAGAATTTTGAAATGTTGATCCAGGATTTGGAAGAGAAGCAAAATCAGGGATTTGATACGTGGATTTCTTTTTCATCGGAGAAGCAGAAGGAAAGATTAGAATCCATTTTTGAAGAACTCGAACACCAGATTCCTTTTAAAAGTTTCAAATCTGAACTTCACGAGGGTTTTGTAGATTCTGAAAATAAAATTCTGGTTTACACAGACCACCAGATTTTTGATCGGTATCAGCGTTATAAATCCAAAGACACTTTTGCGAAGTCGGAGCAACTGACACTCAAAGATCTGATGTCTTTGAAAGTTGGTGATTACATTGCACATATCGACCACGGAATCGGGAAATTTATGGGATTGGTGAAAGTCAATAATGACGGGAAAATTCAAGAATGTTTTAAACTAAGTTACAAAAATGGAGATTTGCTTTATGTGAGTATTCATTCCCTTCACAAAATTTCAAAGTATAACGGACCAGACGGAAAAGAAATCGTTCTCAGCAAACTCGGTTCGCCCGCTTGGAAGTCGCTGAAACAGAAAACGAAAGCGAGAGTTAAGCAGATTGCATTTGACCTGATAAAACTTTACGCTCAGAGAAAAACCGCAAAAGGATTTCAATATTCGCCGGATTCTTATCTTCAAAATGAGCTGGAAGCAAGTTTCCTTTACGAAGATACGCCCGACCAAGAGAAAGCGACTTTGGACGTGAAAAAAGATATGGAAGATGAAGGCGTGATGGATCGATTGATTTGTGGTGACGTTGGATTTGGGAAAACGGAAGTTGCGATTCGTGCGGCGTTCAAAGCGGCGACGGACAGCAAACAAGTGGCGATTTTGGTTCCGACTACGATTCTCGCTTTCCAGCATTACAGAAGTTTCAAAGAACGATTGAAGGATTTTCCGGTCAATATTTCTTATTTGAATCGATTCCGAACGGCAAAACAAAAATCTGAAACTCTAACAGGTTTAAAAGATGGGAAATTGGACATCGTGATTGGAACCCACCAATTGGTTTCGGATAAAGTGAAATTCAAGAACCTTGGTTTATTGATTATCGACGAGGAACACAAATTCGGCGTTTCGGTAAAAGATAAATTGAAGACGATGAAAACCAATGTCGATACGCTGACCTTGACAGCGACGCCGATTCCTAGAACTTTGCAATTCTCTTTGATGGCGGCGCGAGATTTATCCGTGATTAAAACGCCTCCGCCAAACCGTCAACCTGTGGATACGAATATTGTTGGTTTCAATGAAGAGATTTTGAGGGATGCGATTTCGTATGAGTTGCAAAGAGATGGACAAGTCTATTTCATCAACAACAGGATTGAAAATCTGAAAGATATTGCCGGATTGATTCAGCGTTTGGTTCCCGATGCAAGAGTGATTACTGGTCACGGACAAATGGATGGAAAGCAAATGGAACAAAACATCCTCGATTTTATGGAAGGGAAATATGATGTTCTCGTAGCGACAACCATCGTAGAAAGTGGTGTTGACGTTCCGAATGCAAATACGATTTTCATTAATGATGCGCATAGATTCGGGATGGCAGATTTGCACCAGATG
>JAGNPP010000087.1 GCA_017989575.1 Chryseobacterium sp. | reverse complement strand
AAATTAGGTTTTAAGGAAGATATGGAATATATCATTGATTTATTGACTGGTCTTTATAAACGGATTTTGACTGCTGCAACTGTGATCGACAATATTCCGAAGTGTGTAGAACTTAACAACGAAAAGAAAATCAATTTCCTAAAAGAAAATGAGTCAAAACCGAATATTCAGTTGAAAAAGGTAATGACAACGCCAGAGGAAAAACTGAACACTTTATTCCAATTAATCTGCAAAATCGGAAACAAAAGAACTTTGATTTTCTGCAATCACAGAGATGCTGTTGACAGAATCTCAGAATTATTAAGAGAAAAAGGAATCCAAAGAGAAACCTTCCACGGCGGAATGGAACAAGACGAGCGCGAACGTGCGCTTTTGAAATTCAGAAATGATTCTGCGAGAATTTTGATTACAACAGATTTAGCTTCCAGAGGTTTGGACGTTCCTGAAGTGGAATCTATTGTTCATTACCAATTGCCTCCAAAAGAAGATGCTTTCATCCACAGAAACGGACGAACTGCGAGAATGAATGCGAAAGGTTTTGCTTATCTTATAATGACTGAGGACGAGAATTTTCCATTCATCAAAAGCAATACGCCAGAAGAAAACGTTTCGGAAGCTAATCGAGTTCCAGAAAGAACTCCGAATCAAACGATTTACATCAGCGCCGGAAAAAAAGACAAAGTTAACAAGGTGGATATTGTTGGTTATCTCATCAAAAAAGGACAACTTGAAAAAGACGACATTGGTTTAATCGAGGTGAAAGACACAACTTCTTATGTTGCCGTCAACCGAAAAAAAACCATCGAACTTCTGAAAAAACTAGCCAACGAAAAACTGAAAGGCAAGAAAGTAAAAATAGAAATCGCTTATTAATAAGCGATTTTTTTATTTGACTCCGGAAACATTCATTTGTAAAATATAGACAGAATGTGAAGCCGTGATGAACAAAGTGGAATTATTTTTTCCTCCAAAAGTGACGTTCGAAGTCCAATTTTCATCAATTGGAATGTTGGTTAATTTCTCTCCTTTATTATTAAAAATCTTGACGCCTTTTCCTGTCAGATACAGATTTCCTTGATTGTCAAGTGTCATTCCGTCGGAACCCATTTCACAGAAGAGTTTTTTTTCAGATAATTTTCCTTCGCCAAGAATATCATAGACGTAAGTTTTATTGGCATCAATATCAGAAACAAAAAGTTTTTTAAGCTTTTCCGAACCGATGATTCCATTGGGCTGAACGAAAGTCTCGAGTTTTGTGATTGTTCCGTTTTTATTTCGATAATACAAATTTCTCTGCGGAATTTCTTCCTTGAAATTTTTCCAATAATCTCTTTTGTAAAGCGGGTCTGTGAAGTATATTCCGCCAGATTTATCAATCCAAAGATCGTTGGGACCATTCAGTCTTTTGCCTTCAAAACCTTTGGACAGAACTTCGATTTCTTTGTTTTTATTAATTTTCCAGATTTCGCCATTGTCATCGGAACAAGTAACTAGATTATCATTTTTGTCAAAATACGTTCCGTTGGCGCGTCCGGTTTTATCTAGAAATAATTCAATTTTATTGGTTTTCCAGTTCCAGAAATAGATTTTGTCATTCGGCTGGTCTGTGAAATAGACATTTCCAAACTTGTCTGAAGCCGGACCTTCAGTAAAAGTAAATTGACTTGAAAGCACTATTGGCGGAACTTCAAACAATTTCCCGTTGGAATTTTGAACTTTACAATTCATCAAAACCAACAAAAACCCGATCCAACTGAACTTCAAATACTTTTTCATAAATCTAATTTCTAAAGTTGCAAGTTACAATTTGTGTAAAAGAATTAAAAATAATTATCTTTGAGAATTCGATTTTAATCAATGAAACTCAATCTTCCGGACAAACTTTATTATTCGATTGGCGAAGTTGCCAAGGCTTTTGATGTGAACACTTCCCTAATACGCTATTGGGAGCAGGAATTCCCCATCATCAAACCGAAGAAAAACAAGAAAGGAAACCGCTACTTCACGCCTTCTGACATTGAGAATCTGAAGATTATTTATCATTTGGTTAAGGAAAAAGGCTATACGCTTGATGGAGCGAGAGTAGCCTTGACAACCAACACAAAAATCTCAGAAACCATCACGATTATCGACCGATTGGAATTCATAAAAGCGGAACTTTTGAAGCTTAAAAATTCACTTAACGATTAGATAAAAGTTTTTTTCACTAATTTAATAAATACTTGATTCATTTTATTTAACTTTGGTTAAAACACAAAAGATGAATCAGAAATTACCTTTCCAAATCCGGAAAAGGCAACTTCTCAGCCTTTCAATTTTCGGAATTCTAATCATTATTTCACAGATTGCTTTTTCTATTTACAAAAAGAATCAGCATTACGAGAAACCTAAAATCACTTTCATTACGCCGAAAGTTGAAGAAATTATTCTATCAGAATTCAATCCAAATGATTTGGACGAAAAGCAATGGAAAAATCTTGGTTTCACAGAAAAACAAATCAAAACCATTCTGAAATACAAAGAGATTGTCGGCGGAAATTTCAAATCCAAAGAGCAATTCAAAAAATGCTATGCGGTTTCGGAGGTAAAATATGAACAATTGAAAGATTATATTTTACTTCCAGAAAGCAACTCTGATTTTAAAAACAATAAGTTCGAATTCAAACCTTACGAAAAGAGAAAGCTGAATATCCCAGGAAAATTTAATCCAGATTCTTATTCTCAAAAAGATTGGGAAAATCTGGGGTTTTCTGAGAAACAATCGTCGGCAATTTTGAAATATAAAAGTTACCTAGGTGGAAGTTTCATCAGCAAAGAAAAGCTGAAAGAATGTTTTATGATCAACGATGAGCAGTTCGCCCAGATGTCGCCTTATTTGATTTTACCAAACAAGACACCAGAGAATTTGGCTAGTAAATTTGAGAAAAAGAAGGAAAAAGAAGTGGTGAAAATCAGCAATTATTTTGACCCAAACATACTTAATTATCAACAATGGCAAGCTTTGGGTTTTTCTGAAAAACAAGCGAATGTCATCGTCAATTATCGAGACAAGAATCTGCGCGGAAGTTTCAAATCTTTGGAAGATGTTGAAAAATGCTTTGTCATTTCAAAGGAGAAGTTTGAAGAAATGAAACCTTGGATTAAACTTTCGATTCCGGAAAAAGGAAAACAAGTTGAAGAAAAAACTGTCGCTACCGAGAAAACGGATTTTGCTAAAATCGACCTTAACAAAATCACTTTCAAACAATTGCAAGAATTTGGATTTACCGAAAAAGATTCGGCTGGAATCTTAGCTTTCCGAAAAAAACTGGGCGGTTTCATCAATAAAAATCAATTGCTGGAAACTTACGAAATCGATAGAGCTTTGGGCGAAAAATTAATCTATGTTGCGAAACTTGACAATTCCAATGTTGCAAAATACACACTCGCAAACGCACCGGAAGATTGGCTGAAAAAACATCCGTATTTCAAATTCTCTGCGGACAGAATCATGTTTTATCGAATTACACATCCAGAAGACAAAAAAATCTGGAAATTCCTTAAGCTAAAACCAGAGTACGAGGAAAAGATGAAACTTTATATTATGAGTGATAGTTGATAGTTGATAGTTGATAGTTGATAGTTGAAAATTAATTATAAAAAAAATCTCGCAGATTTAGCAAATTTGGCAGATTAAAAAAAACATCTGCTAAATTCGCTAAATCTGCGAGAGATAAATAATTTTCGCATTAATAAAAATCACTCAAAAGTTTTGCTGGAATCTTCTAATAATCCGTTGAGTTCCGTCATTTCTTCTGCGGTCAAATCACGCCATTTTCCAACTGGCAAATCTAGTTTGATGTTCATAATTCGGATTCTTTTCAGCTTCTTCACTTCGTAATCCAAATGTTCGCACATTCTTCGGATTTGACGGTTGAGACCTTGTGTGAGGACGATTCGGAAATTCATCGTGTCGATTTTTTCGACTTCGCATTTTTTTGTAACCGTGTCCAGAATTGGAACGCCGTTTCTCATTTTTTCGAGAAACTTTTCTGTGATTGGTTTGTTGACTCTCACATAATATTCCTTTTCGTGGTTGTTTCTCGCTCTCAATATTTTATTGACGATATCACCGTCGGAAGTCAGTAGAATCAAACCTTCACTTGGTTTATCTAATCTTCCAATTGGAAAAATACGTTTTGGATGGTTGATGTATTCGACAATATTGTTCTTTTCTCGTTTCGTATCCGTTGTACAAACGATTCCAACAGGTTTATTGAAGGCAATGTAAACAAAGTCTTCATCTTTTGGTTTGCGGATGGTTTTTCCATCTACGAATATTTCGTCATCGTCAGAAACTTTGGTTCCCATTTCTGGAACAACGCCATTGATTGTGATTCTACCTTCTTCCAAAAGTTTGTCGGCCGCTCTTCTGGAGCAGAATCCAATTTCTGACAAATATTTATTGATTCTTACTTTTTCCAATTTCTTCTAAATCTTTTGCAAAAATATGCTTTATTAAAACTTAATACAACAAAAAAGCCTCACTTTAAAAGTGAAGCTTTAGGTTTGTTCAAAAAAAAAATTGATTATTTCTTGATTAATTTTTGAGTGTGAGAACCGTTCTCAGTTTGTACTTTCACTACGTAGCTACCTTTACTTAAAGCAGAAACGTTTAATGATTTAGCACCGTCTTTCGCAGTTTTCACTAATTTTCCTGCAACGTCATAAACTTCTACAGAGTTGATTTTTCCAGCAACGTCAAAGTTCACAACATCTACAGTTGGGTTTGGATAAACTCGGAAGATATCTTTTTTAGAAACCTCTGAAGTTGCAAGAGTAGCATCTAAAATCTCGATGTTATCGAAGTAAGTTGCACTACCATAATTATCATTGTATAGATCTAATGTTACATACGCCGCATCTGTTAAATTATATTCACCAACTTTTACATCATCTACGAAATAAGTCAATTTAAGGGCAGTTTTATCGATAGTTACTTTTAAATCATACCATTTGTTCGCTGCAAATGTAATGTTTGTATCAACATAGTCCTCTATTTCAGGATTATAAACAGTGATGTAGTCGGAATAAAACTGATCAATATTAAAGTCCGCAATCATAAAACCATCACCAAAAACGGCAAAACCATCGCCCGAACCGGAGATTGCATTTCTTCTGTAGTCTAATGAAATGTTAACTTTATCATATTCAGGAATATCCATGTAAGCTTCAGAATAACCACTTTCTTCAAAAAGGTTGTCATCAGTTGGCATATAAACAGCGTTTGAACCATGAGTAGCGGTACCAGCTCTCACAACAGTTAAAGGCGATAAAGAAATCCAACCGTTTTGACCATCTAATTGAGACAGATTATATCCTTCTGACGCTTCAAAAGAAATATTTGTTTGAGCGTTTACAGAGTAAAAAATTGCCGTAGAAGCAATTAAAGAAAATAGAATTTTTTTCATAATTGTAAAAATTTAAATTAAATGTTTATTTTAAAAGGGTCGCTAAATTAGAAAATTATTAGCAATTACCCAAAATTATTCAACATTAATTGCAAATAATCTTAAATAATTTAATCATTTCTGTAAACTGTGTATTTTTTGTTGCTGAAAACCGTAGCACTTAAGGAAATGCCAATAAAAAAAGCATTAGAAACGGCCGAATTATATCTATAAATAAATAGTCCTCCCTCTTGAAGCAAATGTTTGGAAAAAGAATCCTGATATCCTAATTTTCCACCAAAAAAATGTGTGTTATTGATATTTGATTGGTTCAATTGTTTTCCATATTCAAACTCGAGAATAAATTTTCCTTCGTCCTTTCCGAAGATAAATTTTGGCTGAATTGTCCAATTCAAAAGATGAAGATTGTCCTCAACGTAATTGTACCTAAGTCCCGTTCCCAAAGCAAAAAATGGCAAAATGTGATAACCGCCAACAACGCCAATTCCGTAGGTTATTTTATTCGGTAAGTTGGGAGCAACCTCTTGCTGGTAATATGGAGAATCTCGGTTTTGACTTTTAGCTATAGAGTTTCCAAGATTATAGCCAGCTTGGATATTTGGGCTGATGTAAAAACCCATCGTTTTGCTTTTTTCTGATTGTCCGAAAGCAAAAACTGAAAATATTAAGCTTAAAAAAAGTAAATTCTTTTTCATTCAAATATTTTATTCTGAAATTTTAAAATCATCATTGATAAAATCCGCAGTCGCATTTTCTACAGAATATTCTCCAATTTTGGTTCGTCTAAGTTGTGTTAAATATGCACCAACGCCAAGTTCTTGTCCGATGTCGTGAGCCAGACTTCTGATGTAAGTTCCTTTGCTACAACCGACTGTGAAAGAAACGAAAGGCAAATCAATTTCTATATTGTTAAGATAATGTATTGTGGTTTTTCGAGATTTCATTTCCACTTCTGTTCCAGCTCTTGCAAGATCGTAAGCACGTTTTCCATCGACTTTGAGTGCCGAAAAAACTGGTGGCTTTTGGTCAATCTCGCCAATGAATTTTTGTAAAGTCTCGTGAATTTGTTCTTCCGTAATATGAGAAAAATCGGTTGCTAAAATTTCTGGTTTCTCAGTGTCGTAGGATTCGGTTTGAACACCGATTTTCACTTCTGTCCAATATTCCTTTGGCGCATCTTGGATTTCTGGAATCCTCTTGGTGAATTTTCCTGTGCAAACTATCAAAAGTCCTGTTGCTCTTGGATCCAAAGTTCCCGCGTGACCAATCTTGAATTTCTTTGGTAATTCTGGGAATTCTCTTTTTAGCTTGTACTTTAACTTATTGACCGCCTGGAATGAAGTCCAATCCAAAGGTTTGTCCAATAGAAATATTTGTCCGGATTGTAGGTCTTCTGCTATCATTTTAGGTTTTCTATTTCAATGAAATCAGCGTATTTTTTGGCCGAATTATCTTTTTTAAGTTTTTCCTTCTTGATTGTTTTATAATTACATTCTTGATTTAATGCTTCTGGAACTATAAAACATTTTTTACCATCTTGAACATAATATATTTTTTCAAAAGGATAAATAGAAATACTATTACTAGGATCAATGATTGTTATTAATTCTGGTTCTAATGTAAAATTATAATTAAGATCAGAAGTAAAATTGTATTTTTTTTCAGAAAATCTATTTGCTTGTAAATAATGCCTGATTGAATCAATATCGAATTCATCAATATTTTTTGATTTTTTATAATTATGAATCTTACTTTTTTCAAATACTTTTTTGAAGCTTCGAGTATATTTTTCGTTCTTTAATTCAACATAAACCTCAATTGGTTTCTCGCTATTATTTTGTACAAATAATGTATAAAGAGGTGAACAAGAAATTAAAGAAATTGAGCATATTATTGCCAAAATATTTTTTGTCATTATTTAAAAAAGTAAAAATAAAGCAACAAACCAATTCCAACCACAATTCTGTACCAGCCCCAAGGTTTGAAACCATATTTATTCAATAAGCTAATGAATGATTTGATCGCAATCCAAGCCACAACAAAAGCCACAACATTTCCCACAATGAAAATCATAATATGATCCTGCGATTGCAAAATCATCTCGTAACCTTTCATTGGTGTTGCAGATTCTTTGCCCCAAGTTTTCACAAAAACGGAATAAAGCGTCACAGCCAACATCGTAGGAACAGCCAAGAAAAATGAAAATTCCGCAGCGGCTTTTCTAGACAATCCTTGCGTCATACCTCCAATGATGGAAGCCGCACTCCTACTCGTCCCAGGCATCATCGCCAAACATTGCCAAAATCCGATAATCACAGCTTTCTTGATGGAAATCTCTTTCTCATCGTGGATCACAGGATTTTTGAACCAACTGTCGGCAAATAATAAAACCACACCACCCAAAACCAAAACAGTTGAGATGGCGATTTGATTTCCTAAAACAGATTCGATCAAATCATCAAGAAAAAACCCAATTCCCAAGGCCGGAATAACCGCGAATCCAAGTTTTACATACAATTGCAAATTGTTTACATCAAAAAATTTTTTCCAATAAGCCACAACCACAGAAAGTATTGCCCCAAACTGGATGGAAACTTGAAACATCTTTAGAAATTCGGTTTCTTCCAATCCCATCAAGCTTGCGGCGAAACCCATATGAGCAGTGGAAGAAATAGGCAAATATTCCGTAAGCCCTTCTATGATTGCGATGATGATCGCTTTGATTAAATCCATTATTAGTTTAATTAAAAAAAACTTTGTCAAAGTTTAGAACCCTGACAAAGTTTGTATGTTGAAAATTAAAAATTTAGTCTTTGTTTCTTTTCAGAATCGCGAAAATCTGAACCACGAATCCTGCAATCACAAGAATTGGCGCTAATCTGATTCTTCGGAAGGAGAAAATATCGTTGTTCCAATAAGTTGGATCAAATTTCCCTTCTGGTGTTGTGTTGGCATCAGGTCCCATCATCAGGACAAATCCCAAGACAATCATACCTAAACCAATTAACATTAATTTGAAATTCTTGCCTCCGAAATAAAAATTGTTTTTCTCAACAGATTCCGAAGGTGTTCCGAATTGGTCTGCAGAATATTTATTTTTTGTTTTTTTTGCCATTTTTTAAGAATAATAAAGATCATCCACGTTGCTTCTCAGGAATCTCCAAGTTGCAAAGATAGTACTTGCTATGGTAATGAAAATACCTACAATCAAAATAATGATAATCAACAAAATGTATTGATTTGTATCTTGAACGAAAGGTGTCCCAATCTGATTGGTAAAGTAATACCAAAGTCCGCCCAGAGCCAAAATCCCGATGAAAGAACCAATCAATCCGAGAACTAAAGCTTCTTTGATAAACGGCATCAAAATAAATCTCCGCTTCGCACCAACCAACTGCATCGTTTTGATAATGAACCTTTTAGAAAATATTTTCAGTCGAATTGAATTATTAATTAAAACAATTGCTACAATCAAGAACAAAATTGAAAATGCCAGAATCCAAGTCAGAATGCGGTTCAAATTGTTGTAAACATCAATCGTCAGCTGATTGTCATTCGCCACATCTTTCACACCATTGATGGCTTTCAGTTGAGAAACAACGCTGTCAATTTTTGCAGGATCTACGAACTCCGGTTTCAAAGTCACCTCAACAGATGCTGGAAAAATATCTTCTTCGAAAAGTGCATCAGCATCTATTCCCAACTGTTTCTTAGCAAGAACTGTGGCTTGTTGCTTGGAAATATATTTGGCTTGCTTTACATAATTC
>JAGNPP010000086.1 GCA_017989575.1 Chryseobacterium sp. | reverse complement strand
GATTTGCAGGATGATTGGTTTTTGCCAAACATTGGCGTAGATAGATCCGTTGTGATATTCTAATTCGTTTAGTTTGTCGTAGCCTTCAGTATTGCTTGCAACGGCAATTGTGCGAAGTACTTTTGATGGATTTTCTGGATTGATGAAATAAAGATTTTTAGTTCCATCAGACAAGATCAATTCTTTTCCATCAGTAGCCAATCCCCAACCTTCGCCAATCATATTGTCGTAAGGAAATTCGCTCAGTAATTTCAAAGTATTTTTATCATAGACAAATCCTTTCTTTTCTCGCCACGTCAGCTGATAGACTTTGTCACCAATAATTGTTGCGCCTTCAGAAAAATATTCTTTATCTTGTTTGGTTTCTGCAACAGGAGTCATGGTTCCTAATGGGTATTTTATGATTCTTGAAGAGCCGTACTGTCCCTCAGATTCATAGATGGTATTGCCCTCCAGTAGAAAACCCTGTACAAAATTCTTAGGATCGTGTGGATATTGATCGATGACTTCGTACGCTATTTTTTTCGGAACTGCTTTTGCAAAAACATTAATGGTTGCATCTTGTTGCAGAACTTCGCCACCTTTTGTTTTGATGTTGAAAGTGACATCGTTTTCTCCTAGTGTGAAAAAGTTTGGATCAATCGTGAGATTGCTGCTTTCTTTATCTCCAAAGCTGATGGTAATGGCCTCTGCGTAATCCAAAACATCTTGCGGAAGTTGAAGTTTGTCGCCGAAGTTGTAGCCTTTGCTTTGTGCACTCAGGTTATAATCATTCAAAGAGTTAAGAACATCCTTGTCTTTGTTACAACTTGCTAAAACCAATAATGCAAAAGCAGATGCTAAAAAAATCTTTTTCATAGATAGATTTTATTCAGATTTTATTTAAAATTAATTTTTTATGTTTCAATTTGTCACAATCAAAAGCTAAACTTCAAAGCCATATGTTGTGCAAACTCAAAAAACTTTGCCAAAAGTACAAAATATGAAAACTAACATATCATAATTTTTTCTTAATTAAACATAAAAATGTAGTTTTGTAAATATATGATTACGATAATTGCAGCCATCGGAAAAAACAACGCATTGGGAAAAGATAACCAACTGCTTTGGAAACTTCCCAAAGATCTGAAACATTTCAAATCGCTTACAGAAAATCATCCCATCGTGATGGGAAGGAAAACTTACGAGAGCATTGGGAAACCTTTGCCAAACCGGACCAACATTGTGGTAAGCAGAAAAGAAAACTGGTTTGCAGAAGATATTCTAATTGTCTCAAAACTAAAAGAAGCCATCAAATTTGCTAAAAAAATTGATGAAGACGTTTTCATCATCGGTGGTGGCGAGATCTATAAGCAAACTATGGAATTGGCAGATAAGTTGGAAATCACTTTGGTGGATGAGGATTTTGAAGCGGACACTTTTTTTCCAAAAATCGATATGAAGATTTGGCAAAAAACAAATGAAGAATTCCACGAAAAAGACGAAAAAAACAATCATAATTTCTATTTCCAAACCTACGAGAAAATCAACAAAGACTAATTTTCTGAATCTTTTGCCTTGATTCTTGTATCTTAAATTATGGATTACCCAAGTAAAGTTTTATCGAAAGCTGTAGAAGAAATATCTGGTTTGCCCGGCATTGGGAAAAAATCGGCGCTTCGTTTGGCGTTGCACTTGTTGCGTCAGCCAGCTTCGCAAGGCATTTCTTTGGGAAATTCAATCCAAAATCTTGTCACGGAAGTCAAATATTGCAAAGAATGCCACAACTTTTCAGACTCGGAGGTTTGTGATATTTGTAATGACCACAAGCGGAACGATGAGTTGCTTTGCATTGTAGAAGATGTGCGCGATGTGATGGCGATTGAGAATACGGGTAAATTCCGAGGGAAATATCTGGTTCTTGGCGGGAAAATTTCACCGATGGAAGGCATCGGACCAAGCCAATTGAGAATTGGAAGTATAGAAAAAAAACTGAATGACGGCGTGGTGAAGGAACTCATTTTTGCACTTAGCGCAACGATGGAAGGCGACACGACGGCATATTATATTTATAAAAAATTCAAAACTTTTCAGGTGGTGTTTTCCAGTATTGCCAGAGGAATTTCGGTTGGCGATGAGCTGGAATATGCAGACGAAATTTCACTCGGAAGATCCATTACCAACAGAACTGTTTATAACGAAGCTGGCTGATGAAAGTAAGTGTGATTATTGTCCATTATCAAGTGAAGGATCTGTTGCGGAACTGTATTCTTTCCATTCAAAAATATTTTCAAGGATTTGATTATGAGATTATTGTCGTGGATAATAATTCGCCGAATCCTGAATGGAAAGTTTTAATTGATGAATTTGATAAGGTCAATTTTATCGAGTTAAAAGAAAATCTTGGTTTCTCAAAAGCGAACAACATTGGCGTCAAATCTGCAAAAAGTGAATATGTTTACATCTTAAATCCGGATACAGAAATCGAAGGAAATTACTTCAAAGAAATTCTTGATTTTGCTGATAGTCAAGACAAATTTGGCGCTTTGGGATTGAGAATGCATGATGCAAATGGCAACTTTTTGCCTGAAAGTAAAAGATCTGTTCCAGCGCTTGTGAATTCCTTCGAAAAACTTTTCACAAAACTCAACAACGATTCCAAAACCTATTACAGAAACGACATTGCAGAAACTGACATTGCAGAAGTAGAAGTAATGACAGGCGCTAATCTCTTAATGAAAAAATCTGTTTATGAAGAAGTTGGTGGCTTTGACGAACGTTATTTTATGTACGGCGAAGACATTGATCTTTGCTACACGATTCTGAGAAAAGGTTACAAAAATTTCTACTACGGGAAATATTCTATTCTGCATTACAAAGGCGAAAGTACGGTGAGAGATAAGATTTACCTGGAAAGATTCTTTGGTGCGATGGATATTTTTATTGACAAATACTACAAAAAACAAAAACCGTTTCAATATGTTTTAATGAAAATAGGTTTGAAACTGAAGCACTTTTCTGAAGAATTAAAACTGAAAAATTAATCTTCCTTTTCAACGTGAAGTGTAGATTCTTCCGCAAATTTCCTTAATAATAACATTTCGTCTTTGGCTTTCAACTGTCCAAATCTCGCAGCAGCATAAGTGAGCGCAATCAAAACTAAAACGCCAAAAGAACAAGGCAAACTCCAAGGGTAATTGTCTGTATTGATTTGTTTCTCAACATAGTACAATGTGAAAAAAGTCATCCACGAAACGGTAAGCAGGAAATACATAAACATGAAAAATGTCCAGACAGAAGTGCTGGGTCCAAAAATACCCCGGATGACGGTTGTTTCTTCCTCTTTTTCAATTCTCAGCGCCAGATTCGGTTTCCAGTAGCTTTCCTCAGTTGTTCGCACAAAGATTGTGGCAACCTCTCTGTTGATATTTCCGTAAAATTGACCATGATTTTTATCAAGATAATTTCTGAGATTGGTTTCATATTCCTCCGGCGAAAGATCTGTATAAAGTTTGAATCTCGGACGGTTTCGGATGCTGTTCAAAGTTTCTTTCATATTAAAAATCAAATATCATTTATCAATTATCAACTCTCATTTATCAATTCTCAACTCTCATTTATCAATTCTCATTCCTCAATATAAGGAATCGGATCTTCCAAGGTAAAATCAAATTTCATCGGAATTCCGTTTCTTTGGATTTCAAGATTTATTTGTCGGCTGACATCGGTTTTCAGAATTTGATGGATTTTGTTCAACGTCAAATCTTTGGCTACTTTTTTATCGATGCTGATGAGTTTATCATCTTTAAGAATGCCAACTTTCTGCGCTGGGGAATCTTTCCGTGTTCCTGAGACAATGAAGATCGGCTTCAAAGTGAATTTGTATTGAAATTTATCGGGGCTATTATCAATCACATTTGTTTCGTTGGAAGAAGAGTTCATTTTTGCGGTTTTTACTTGTACTTCTTCTTTTTCCCAAAGCAATCCATCTTGTCGGATTTCCAGTCCGCTGCCGTCAATTAGGAAAGGATCGTTTATATTTTTGTTGGATTGCAGGTAAAGTTTATTTTCGGGATAATCCAGAATAAGTGTAAATCGGCGCAAAACCTCAGACCCAATCGAGCCTTTTCTGTCTTTCACCAGATTCAGATGTTGGATGGAAAACTCGTCTGGCATCGATGCAATTGGCTTATTAAGCTTGAATTTCCCAATCGATAAAGAATTAATTCTGCTTCGTTTCCCAAAGATATCACCACTGAAACCACGTCCCAAAAAGTCATCAATATTCGGTCTGTTGTAGATGAAATCTTTGATTAATGAAGGAAAAAGCCACACAGAATCTGTATTGCCAAGATCCAAAAGTAATTTTGAATTTTGTTTCTCGTGCTTCATTTCCACATCGGCGTTTAGGTAAGGTTTGTTCATTTCCACGCTGATTGGGAACTCAGAAAAACGTTTTATTTTTTTCGGAAATTTGGTTTTGTCTTGGTAAACTGTGATTGTTTTTTTGATATAATTAATTTCTATCGGGTGATTTTTGAAAAAATAATAACCAATAATCCCATTGATCGGAATCCCAACATCCTGCGAAATATTGAAATCCTGATCCAAAACCAGATAAATCGTGTGAGAATGATCCGCAAAATGTTTCCCGATTGTAATATTGTTTTTGATGGATTTCAAAGCTTCAATACTCACAGATTCTCCCAAACCTTTGAATCTTATTTTTTCGATATTCTTAAAATCAACATTCTTATTTTCCAGACTGAAGAGCAAGGTTTCAGCAACACCAGAATCCAGCAGAAAGTTCAGTTCCACACCGTTTACCGTCATCGGGATGAAGATGAGGTTGTTGATTAGTTTAAGTTTAATCACCGTTTTCTCCGCATTTTCCAATACAAATCCGTTCTGGGCTTTGGCGCAAAAACTGAAAATCAAACTGACGATGACTAGGAATTTCATAAGATTAAATTACATCAATTTTCGATATCCGCAATTTAAAAATTAAAATAATTTATAAAATATTTATGTTATTCATAATTTCTTTGAATAATAGTTTAAAAAATGGAATGTTGTTTGATGTGATTTTAAATATTATTAAAAAACCTTGTTAATTGTTTAATTCAATATTTTATTTATCATGAAAAATTTATCATCTCTTTTTGGAAAAGATAACTTAGACGAGATTGTATTCTCAAACCGAAATAAAGCTTATGGCGCTTATGTTCTTAGAAACGAATATTCTAGCCAACTTACAAAAGCGGTCTTCATTGGTGTTACTTTTTTTGCTTCATTGTCCATTATTCCATTAGTTATTTCAGGATTTTCAACAGAAGTAACTCCTCCAGACGTAATTTATGACAGAGAAACTATTTTTGTGGATGTAGATGTTGCGGATCTACCAAAAGCTCAACCAGCTGCAACAATTCCGCCAGATATCAAAACGGTTGCCAGTCCAATTTTCAAACCTGTGAGAGAGGTGAAAAAGGATACACCAATCCCAACCAAAAAAGATTTTGAAGGCGCTGCTATTGGTTCCGAAACTAAAGATGGGAAAGAAACAGATATTCCTAGTGTTCCGCCAGTTATCAAAGCAGGTCCACCAGCATTTGTTCCATCTGCGCCTCCAGCAAAACCAGTTGATGATCCAAACAAAATTTTAGACCCGAAAAGTGTGGATGTTGCAGCAGATTTCAAAGGTGGAATCAATGCGTTCCGTCAAAAAGTCGCTAACGGTTTTGATACAGAATCTTTGGGTCAAGAAGGTGCAGTTGTTTCTGGTGTCATTACATTTGTGGTAGAGACAGACGGTAGTATTTCTAATATAAAAATATCTGGTAATAACTCAGATTTCAACAAAGAAGCAGAAAGAACAGTGAAGTCTATCAAAACAAAATGGACGCCTGCACAACTTAAGGGTAAAGCGGTAAGGTCATCTTTCAGAATGCCAATTTCTATGAAAATTGAATAGTCTGAAAATCAAGACTTTGTAAATATTAAACTTGTTACTTTTTATAATTATCCACATTTTGTAATGAAATGTGGATAATTTTTTTTGAAGTCAATCGTTTAATTAACAACACTTTAACGTCATTTGGTTTTTTAGAAAACTTTCTAAGTGCTAAAAAATCGTATTTTTGAAGATTAAATTAATGTTTATGGCAAAAATTATAGGTGTTGCAAATCAGAAAGGTGGCGTTGGGAAAACTACCACTGCTGTCAATCTAGCTTCAGCTTTGGGCGTGTTGGAAAAGAGAGTTCTCTTGATAGATGCAGATCCACAGGCAAATGCGAGTTCTGGTTTGGGTGTGGAAGAAGTCAATTTTTCTACCTATCATTTGTTGGAGCACAGCGCAGAAGCTGCCAAATGTATTTTGCCAACAACTTCGCCAAACGTGAACATCATTCCGTCTCACATCGATTTGGTGGCGGCAGAAATAGAATTGGTAGATCGTGAAAACCGAGAATATATGATGCGCGAAGCTTTGAAATCTGTCAGAGACGATTACGATTACATCATCATCGATTGTGCGCCGAGTTTAGGTTTGATTACCATTAATGCCTTAACTGCTGCAGATTCTGTGATTATCCCGATCCAATGTGAATATTTTGCTTTGGAAGGTTTGGGTAAATTGTTGAACACCATCAAGAACGTTCAGAAAATCCACAATCCAGATTTGGATATCGAAGGTCTGCTTTTGACAATGTACGACAGCCGATTGAGATTGTCCAACCAAGTTGTAGAAGAAGTTAATTCTCACTTCCCGGAAATGGTTTTCGAAACCATCATCAGCAGAAATGTAAGATTGAGTGAAGCACCAAGTTTCGGAGAAAGTATCTTGAGCTATGATGCAGAAAGCAAAGGCGCCATCCAATACATTCAATTGGCAGAAGAAGTTTTGCTGAGAAACGAGAAATTAGTTAAAAATTAAAATGGTTCTTTAGAATAATAATTAATCAATTATCATTTATCAACCATCATTTATATTAAAATGAAAGACAAAACAAGAGCAATGGGTCGCGGTCTCGGCGCAATTTTGAATGCCGAAAGCAAGTCCAATATCAACTCCGCTTCGGATGAGGGTGCAAAATCTTTGGTCGGGAATATCGTAGAAATTTCCATCGATGATATCTATCCCAATCCAAATCAGCCAAGAACTTATTTCGACGAAAAAGCATTGAATGACCTTGCCGAATCTATTAAAAGTCTTGGCATCATCCAGCCAATTACACTACGAAAAGACGGTCCGAAATTCGAAATTATTTCCGGAGAAAGACGGTACCGTGCTTCCAAGATTGCAGGTTTGGAAACCATTCCAGCTTACATCCGTTTGGTTAATGACCAAGAATTGTTGGAAATGGCTTTGGTAGAAAATATCCAAAGAGAAGATCTTGACCCGATTGAAGTTGCTTTGACTTATCAAAGATTATTAGATGAAGTTGGGATGACTCAAGAAAATCTTAGTCAACGTGTTGGAAAAGAAAGAAGTACGATTACAAACAGTGTTCGTCTTTTGAAGTTGTCTCCGGATATCCAGAAAGGCGTGAGAAGTGGTCAGATTTCTGCTGGTCACGGTCGTGCAATTATGGGATTGGATTCTGAAGAGAAACGTCAGATTTTGTTTGATAGAATCATCAAGGAACAATTGAACGTAAGACAATCCGAACAATTGGCAAGTCTGATGAAAAATGCTCAAGACACAGAAAAAGTTGCGAAGCAATCCATCATTCCAAATCATTTCAAGAAAGCTCAGAAAAATTTATCTGATATCTTGAATGTGAATGTTGAAATCAAAACTTCGGCAAACGGGAAAAAAGGAAAGATTGTTCTCGATTTTAAAAATGAAGAAGAGCTGGAAAGCATTCTTGCACACATTAGATAAATGCAAAAATTACTCACACTTTTTTTGTTCTTTTCTTTCAGTTTTGCTTTTTCGCAGGTGAATCCCAACGATACAATCCGTGTGGAAAATCATCCGAAAGACAGCATTCCTGCAGCGAAACCATTGTCGGAAGCTCAGGTTTTGAAAGAAATTGATCAAAAAAATGCACCCTTAAAAATCACCAAACTGAGTCCGGCAAAAGCAGGTTTGTATTCTGCCGTCCTGCCTGGATTGGGACAGTTTTACAATAAAAAATACTGGAAAATACCGATTGTTTGGGGCGCCGTAGGAACCGGAATTGGAGTAGCGATATGGAACGATAACCAATACAAACGGTACAGAAATGCATTTGTTTCGGAGCTCAACGGGCTTCCACACGAGTTTTCCGGAATCAGAGGGATTGATAAGACCGTTCTTGGAAACGCACAGGACAGATCCAAAAGACAACGGGATTATGCCATCGGGATTTCTGCGTTGATCTATATTCTCAATATTGTAGATGCCGTTGTAGATGCGCATTTGTACGAGGGTCGCAACGATCCGGATTTTGCCATTACGCCAGCAGTTATCAACGATCAATCTGGTAATTCTTACGCAAAAGCGGGATTTAGCCTCAATTTTAGATTTTAAAAGAAGAAAGAAAAATGAAAATAGCATTAGTAGGTTATGGGAAAATGGGGAAAATCATTGACGAAATTTCTCAAAATCGTGGTCACGAGATTGTTGCAAGACTAAGAGAAACACCAACAGCAGAAAACCTCAATAATGCAGATGTTGCGATAGAATTTTCTAATCCCGAAGTTGCTTTTGAAAACATCAAGACTTGTCTGGAAAATAAAATTCCTGTGATCTGCGGAACAACAGGTTGGCTGGACAAAAAACCGGAAATTGAAAAAATTGCGCTGGAAAATAACACACCATTTTTATACGGTTCCAATTTCAGTTTAGGCGTGAATCTTTTTTTTGCACTCAATGAGAATTTGGCTAAGATGATGAACAAATTCAATGAATACAATTGTCAGTTGGAGGAGATTCACCACATTCACAAGTTGGATGCACCGAGTGGAACAGCCATTTCGTTAGCAGAAGGAATCATCCAAAATTCAAACTTCGAAGCCTGGAAATTAGAAGAAACCAAAGAAAAAGAATTGGGGATTTTTGCAATCCGCGAAAATGAAGTTCCCGGCACTCACAGCGTCTTCTACAGATCAGAAGTAGATGAAATCGAAATCAAACACACCGCTTACAACAGAAATGGATTTGCCTTAGGCGCAGTCATTGCCTCAGAATGGATTGTTGATAAAAAAGGGATTTTCACAATGAAAGATGTTTTAGGATTGTAATATTTAATAATAAAAAAT
>JAGNPP010000324.1 GCA_017989575.1 Chryseobacterium sp. | reverse complement strand
TGGTTTCTGCTATTACAGAAAAAGATTTAAGAACAGACATGTACCAAATGGCGGCAGACCAATTTTGGGGAAGAGAAGCCGGAACTTTAGACGAACTGAAAGTTTCGATGTGGTTTGCAGATAAAATGAAAGCTGCTGGGATGAAACCAGCTGGTGATAACGGAACTTTTTTTCAGTTTTTTGACATGTATCGTCATCAAGTTTCGCCACAGAGTTCTGTAAAAATTGGCGACAAAAATCTAAAAATATGGAAAGATATTTTGGTGCAAGACGTTACGGATAACAATTTCACCGCTCCAATTTTGTATTTAGGAAAAATAGAACCTCAAGATTTGGCTTCTAAAAACATTGCAGGAAAAGTAGTCGCTCTGAAAGCTTCAGACCTCAATGTATCCAAAGAAATGACGCTTTTTGAAAGAAGATATCCTGGTTTCATCAGAACAAAATATTACAAAACCATTTCTCAACTTGGCGCAAAAGGAATTATCTTCATCACAGATGATATTTCAGATAAAAGTTGGGTAGAAGTTTTACCACAAATGACCAGAGGAACTTACGGCGTGGAAGGATTGAGAGAAAAAGTAGATGCAGGAATTCCTGTTTTTTGGATTAAACAAGAAAACGAAAATTGGGTGAAAAATAATCCTGAAATTACATTAAACATCCAAACCGAAACCTATAAATATCCGTCAGTAAACATCATCGGAAAAATTGAAGGAACAGATCCTAAACTAAAAAACGAATATGTTCTTTTGAGCGGACATCAGGATCACGACGGAATTCGTCATCCTGTAAAAAATGACACCATTTATAACGGCGCAGATGATAACGCCAGTACTTGTGTAGCAATTTTGGCAATGGCAAGAGCATACAAAAAACAACCTTCCAAACGCAGTATTTTATTTGTAATTCACGGTGCTGAAGAAAGAGGTTTACTTGGTTCACGTTGGCACGCTGCACATCCTGTAGTTCCGAAAGAAAGCATTGTAGCGGTTTTAAACGGTGATATGATTGGAAGAAATGACAACAACGAAGCAGCACTTTTGGGTAGCGAAGCTCCTCATAAAAATTCTGAAGAATTGGTAAAAATGGCTCTTGATGCGAATAATGAAAGTACGAAATTCAAATTTTTGAAAGCTTGGGATTTGCCAGAACACCCAGAATATTTTTATTTCAGAAGTGATCATCTTCCGTATGCAAAAGCAGGAATTCCTGCGTTATTTTTCACCAGCGTTCTCCATTTTCAGTATCATACTCCGCAAGATGAATCTGAAAACATCAATTTCAAAAAATTATACAAAATGACGGAATGGATGTACAGAACTTCTTGGAAAGTTGCCAACGAACCAGAAAGACCGAAGTTGATTAAAGATTTTAAACTAGAAAGATAATTCCTAAATGGGAGAATTGGAGAGTTGTAGAATTGTAGAGTGGGAGAATTATTGTAGAAAGTTTTAATTATATGAGAATATGGCTATTATAAAATATCATACTGAATTAAAAGTTTATCAAAAATCTTTTGATGTTGCAATGGAAATTTTTAAGATTTCCTTTAAATTTCCAATTGAAGAAAAATATTCACTAACTGATCAAATTAGACGCTCTTCTCGTTCTGTTTCTGCAAATATATCAGAATCTTGGGGAAAAAGGAGATACCCTAAATCATTTGTTTCAAAATTAACAGATGCAGAAGGAGAAGCAAGAGAAACACAAACTTGGCTGGAGTATTCATTTCATTGTAACTATATTACAGAAGAACAATTCAGAATATTTAATGAAAAATACAACGAAATCATTGCAATGATAATTTATATGATTAACAATGTAGAAAAATGGACAAACTTCACCTCTAAATAATAAAAACTCTCCGATTCTACAACTCTCCGATTCTACAACTTTCCAACTCTCCCACTCTACAACTCTCCCATTCTACAACTTTCCAACTCTCCCACTCTACAATTCTCCCATTCTACAACTCTACAATTCTCCCACTAAATTTCTCGTTTCAGCAACATCGTGAACTCTTAAAATTTTCGCACCTTTTTCTAAAACTTTCCAGTGGAGATTTTGCGTTTCTTCGTTAATTTCCGTTGGGTGTTTCCCTAGAGGTTTATAGATAAAAGATTTTCTAGAAATCCCGATTAACAAAGGAAGTTTTCCGAAACCAATATGTTGAACTTCATCAATCATTTTGTATTGATCTTCAATGGTTTTTCCAAAACCAAAACCTGGGTCTAGAATCACATCATAAATCCCTAATTTTTGTAATTCATTAATTTTCTTTGAAAAAGAATAATTCAAACTTACAATTATATCTTCGTAATGAATTTTTTCGTGGATATTTTGGTAAGTAGAATTGCTATGCATCAAAATATAAGGCAATTTTGTTTCTGCTACCGTTTTCAACAAATTTTCATCAAAATCACCACCAGAAATATCATTTACCACATCCATTCCTTCATTATATCCGAATTTCACTACGTCTGCATAAAAAGTATCAATAGAAATCAAAGCTTCTGGAAATTCTTTTTTCATTAAAGAAATAACATTACCAATTCTTCTTATTTCTTCTTCTGCAGAGAGATATTCTGCATTCGGACGAGTAGATTGCGCTCCAATGTCTATGAAATCAGCTCCATCTTTAAGCAATTTTTCGGCATGAAGAAGTGCTGATTTTTCGTTGTTAAACTTTCCACCATCCGAAAAAGAATCTGGTGTAAGATTAAGAATTCCCATAATTTTGGGAGTGTTTAAATCTACTAATCTACCATTGCAATTGATAGAAAAGTTAGTATGTTGAATGCTTGATGCAGGAATATTCATTTCGCAAATTTATAGAATTTCTTTGTCTAAATTTATTTTAATCATTTTGAAACTACTATTTTTGTGTTATGCAAAAAACCATCTCCATCATCATCGCAATATTCAACAGAAAAGACGAATTATTCGAGCTTTTGAACTCTCTTATTGCTCAAACCGATAAAGATTTTGAAGTCATCATTGTAGATGATGGTTCTTTCGTAGATTTATTGCCTACTGTGGAAACTTTTAAAGAAA
>JAGNPP010000323.1 GCA_017989575.1 Chryseobacterium sp. | reverse complement strand
GGCGGCTGAACAGCAAATTGATTTTGCTTCGTCGTCCAAGGTCCAAAACCTTGCAAATCTAATTTCTTATCAACCGAAATCGTCAAATCCTGATGATAGGAAACGTACCAATTGGATTTTTCAGGCTTATCAAAATAGATGCTTTTTACCACAAAATAATTGTTTCCAAAGATTTCATTAATGATCTTCTTAATGGTATCGTTAAAAATCAATTGATGACTTTCCGGAACTTCTTTCAAGAATTGTCTGATGGCGAAAAGGTCTTCCGATTTCCTGAAAGTTTCCTTTGAAGTGTCGATGGAATTAATGACATCGATGATTTGATTGATTTCTTTCTCAGAAAAAACGTCGTTGATGATTGTAAATCCTTTGTCTGAGATTTCGGTTTTGTGGTTTTGTAGGTT
The DNA here is from genome assembly GCA_017989575.1 of Chryseobacterium sp. Lineage (GTDB taxonomy): Bacteria > Bacteroidota > Bacteroidia > Flavobacteriales > Weeksellaceae > Epilithonimonas. The sequence continues at coordinate 2,663 of JAGNPP010000323.1, read as the reverse complement.
TTCCATTAATTTTAGAGGGCATCTTTAAATAATTATCGTCCCGAATTTTAAAAAAGTAAGCTTTGCTCCATTTATAAAATCTTCGTTGGTTGTATTTTCATCTGCATCTTCATTTTGCAGTTCAAAATAATATTCATTCGGATTAGCAAGACCAACCATCAATGAATTATTTTTTGACGAATTGTAAATCCAAAATTTATATCTTTTTGTCCGTGGATTCGGATTTAACAATACAAGTTCATCTATGATTGAAATGGTCAAATTAAAACTTCCGTTAATTAAATACGGGTCAAGTAAACCATTACATAAAATCAATTTTGTATTTGCATTACTTTGTTCATCAAACTTTATTGACTTAATTTCTCCCAAAAAGACTGTATTATTTTTAATTTTAATTTGATTTTTTGAAAACTTTGCAAGCTCTTGTTTTTGATAATTATTTTCAAATACTTCTTTCGCTGGATGATATTTTCCACTATTAATATTTTCAGTCTGTCCAAAAATATTAAATGGAAATATTATTAAAAATAAAAATCTGAAATTAATTTTTAACATAAGGATTAATTAACCTTCTTCAAATCCAAATCCTCAAAATCAAAACTAAAATCCGTCACATCAGAAATCGGTTTCATTTTCGCAGAAACGGCTTTTCCATTTTCATCGAAATTCAACGTGAAGAAAACATCGGCGTCATAACTTCTGTCATCCCACTTCACTACAAAAGAATTGGCAGAATAGGGAATCAAATCGCCTTTAAGCCTTGGAGAAGATTTACTGATAATTCTGTAAGCTTTCCCAACTTTGGAAACTTCAACAATCCCGAACCATTCATCTTTGTACCAGCCAATGAACTGGTCGTCTTTCAAATTCAATTTATATTTCGAAGCTTTGTCGTAAATATCTTTCTTCTGTTTTGCGAAACGCTCGTCATTTTTCTTGCTTCTCTCGCCATAAAGCTTCAACCAATCACGGTTTTCAACTTTCAAATAAGCATCTTTCACAGAGTTTGTAATTGTGGAAAAAGCAGCACCAGATTGTTGATTGGTCAAAACCACAATTCCCAGTTTCATATCAGGAATAAGGGTGAAATGCGTCACCGTTCCAATCAAACCTCCTGAATGCTGAACTTGCAAATGACCTTTCACATCACTCAAAAACCAACCCAAACCGTAACCGTAAAACTTCGTTTCGTAAGGTGAAGTCGCTCCGACTTTATCCGGAATCTGAAGACTCCAAAGCTCGTGCGCATTTTTCTCAGAAACCAAACGTTTTCCATCTTTGGTCACGAAACCATTCAGAAGAAAATCTGCCCAAGTCGTCATATCTTTGATGTTACTCATAATGCCACCAGCCGCGTTCGCAGTTTCGTTCCAGTCGTGAGGAACGGCGATGGCTTTTCCATCCACTGGTGCGTGTGCATCGATAATATTTTGAGAATTTTTTGCTCGGTTGTAAGATCCGAAACTAGCTGTCATTCCGACAGGTTTCATAATTCTTTGCTCGATGAAATCTGCCCATTGCAAACCGGAAACTCTGTGAATCACTTCGCCCGCAACGATGAACATTATATTATTGTAATCCAAAGTCGTTCTGAACGGATTTTCAGGTTTTAAGTAACGAACGTTGTGAACAATATCATTCACAGTCATATTGCCGCCTTCCGGAAAAAACATCAAATCGCCTTGTCCTAAACCTAATCCTGCTCTGTGAGTTACCAAATCTTTGATGGTCACATTTTGAGAAACGTATGGGTCAGCCATTTGGAACTCAGGAATATATTTTGTGACTTTATCGTCCCAGTTGATTTTACCTTCATCGGCTAAAATTGCCAACGCAGTACAAGTAAAACCTTTACTATTAGAAGCAATTCCGACCAACGTATTCTCGTCCATCGGCTGATTATTCTTAAGTGAACGAACACCGAAACCTTTGGCATAAATCACTTTTCCGTCTTTCACAATTCCGACCGACATTCCTGGAACGTCAAATGTTTTAAGTGAATTCTGAATCAGTTCGTCGAGTTTTTTTTCTTCAATCTGAGCATTTATCAAGAAAAAAGAGCAAAGAATAAAGAAAAAAGAAATTTGTTTTGTCATTTTAAAAAAGCTTTTGACGAAGATAGGAATTTTACAAAAATGGAACTAAAATCCATCAATTTAGTTTGTATTTTTGTTTTAAATAATTACAAAAATGACAAATGATAATTTTGACGAAATCATAGAAAGGTCAATTAAAATAAGAAAATTATATCACGAATTGGAACTCAAACAAAACGGCAAAATCTGGACAATAGAGCAAGACGCATTGGGATTTTTGTCTGATGCCGGATTGGTCGGAAGAAACACAATGTCTCACGAGAAAACGTGGTCAAAAGCAAATTCGGATTCAGAGTTGGAACATAAATTAGCTGAATCAATTTGGTGGATCATCAATCTTTCCGACAGAATGTACATCGATATCAAAGTGGCAATGGAGAAATTCCTTTCCAAAACTGAAAAATTATTTTAAAAATCTAATACCTAAAACCTAACTTCTAACACCTATTCACAAATGTCATATTGCGCAGCCATAGAAACAATGCAACCCGAAGATAGAAAAGCATTGCACAAAAATTACCACGACAACCATTACGGTTTCCCAATCCATAATGATGATGAACTTTT